>CAYNDG010000025.1:0-13085 GCA_964395805.1 uncultured Brevundimonas sp. | reverse complement strand
TAGGTGGTCATGGCAACCAGCCGCCCCCGCCTGTCATAGAAGGGGCCGGACGGATCATCCTCCATACGGGTGCGCCTGACCTCCTCGCCGGTACCGAGGTTGATCTCGCTGAGATAGGCCTGACCGTCTTCAAGGGTCGAGATCATGACGTGGTCACGATCATGGCCGAATCCCCAGACGGCCGGTCCGTCGAGCTGGTTGACGACGTCATAGAGGGTGCGCCAACCGCCGGACCCGTCGGGCGCCGTCAGGCGGAAGCGCGTGGCATCGTCCGACCCGGCGATACGGGCCGCGATACTGCCGTCCGGCCGGATCAGATAGCCGCGCGTGTCACGCTGCCCCGTTGCCACCCGGCGCCCGCGGCCAGTGTCGAGGTCAACGCGATAGATGTCCCGGGTCACGTGCCCGCCCTCGATCGTATAGGCCTGGACATGGATCACCGGATCGCGCCCGGCATCGACCCGGGTAATGCCGTAGACCGCATTGATCACACCCCCCCGATCCGTCGACCGGAGCGCCTGGGCCACATTGCGGGTGCGGACGTTGACGATGTCGAGCTGGGGCACGTGGCTGCCCCCCGTCATGCGCTGCTCGAGCACCAGCGACCAGATGCCGACATGGTCCGGCGACAGCCAGCGCAGGCCATTGTAGCGGCGGTCGCTGACGTCGATCGTCGTCAGTATCTCGCCGCCTGTCGTCTGGACGACCACGACCGACTGATCGCCCTCGCGGCGGATATAGGCGAGCCGTGACCCGTCATCCGAGACGGTCACATCGGCGATGGCGGGCAGGGACGCCCAGGCCTCGAGGGGCACATCCTGCGGCCGGACCTGCGCTCGTGCCGGATCGGGCCCTGTAATGGAAAGCCCGAACGACAGTGCGATCAGGGCCATCAGAAACCTGCGCATCACCCACCCCCAAGTTGTTCGCTGCGTCGGTGTTAACCCCGACGGGCAAGAACCGCCAGCCCCGGCCACCCTGCGGGCGGACATACAAACGCCCCGGCGCAACCGGCACCGGGGCGCAGGGATCCGGCGGCCGCGTGCGTGACTAGCGGGGCGCGAGGATCATGATCATCTGGCGGCCTTCCATGCGCGGGGCGTATTCGACCTTGGCGACTTCCTCGAAATCGGCCTGAACCTTGTTGAGCAGCTTCATCCCCAGTTCGGGGTGGGCCATTTCGCGACCCCGGAAGCGCAGCGTCACCTTGACCTTGTCGCCATCCTCGAAAAAGCGATGCATGGCCTTGGCCTTCACATCGTAGTCGTGGGTGTCGATGTTGGGACGAAGCTTGATTTCCTTCAGCTCGACGATCTTCTGCCGCTTGCGCGCCTCGGCCTTCTTTTTCTGCTCCTGGAAGCGGAACTTGCCGTAATCAAGAATCTTGCAGACCGGCGTCTCGGCGTTGGAGACGATCTGGACCAGGTCCAGCCCGGCTTCTTCGGCGGCTTCCAGTGCGGAGGCCAGGGGCATCACACCCTGCTTCTCACCATTCTGGTCGATCAGGAGTACGCGCGCGGCGCGGATGTCCTGATTCATGGGTGGCCCATCCTTGACGGGCGGAGTTTGCATCGGGCGGCGAATGGGCGTCGTTTCCTTATGTTGTCGAAAGGGGGCGGTCGGTGGTCATGAGGAAACGCGCGGCGATCCGCCCCGTTTCCTGACAGGGCAATATGCCTTCGCGGCCCGTTTTCTTCAAGGGATGGACCCGGGGCGGTCCGCCGGCCAGGTCTCATACAGGTCAACGACGGCAGAAAAGACACGCTCGACGGTCAGGTCCTCGATCGGTGCGAACTGACCCCGGGTCTCGTTGGAGGCCACAGTGCGGGTGCGGGGCCCCCAGGGACCGTACAGCCACCATTCGGTCGGCCCGAACAGGCCAAGCGTCGGGCGTCCAAGGGCAGCCGCAACATGCATCAGGCCGGAGTCATTGCCCACGAACAGGGTCGCGCGGTCGATCGCGGCTGCCGAACACAGGATGTCGCCCTTGCCGACGCAGTCGATGCCCCGCTCTCCCGCCGCTTCAAGCGCGGGGGTGGCCGGAGGACGATCACCCGGCCCCCCGACCGGCATGAAGCGCCAGCCGTCGAACCGGGGATCGGCCCTGAGACGCTCGACCAGCCGGCCCCAGCGATCCGCGGGCCAGGACTTGCCGGGCTGGTGGGCGATGGGGGCGAGGGCGAGGATCGGACCGGGACCGGCGCCCGTGGACAGCCGGGGGTCGATGATGGCGGCCGCCTCGGCGCGCGCCCGTGCATCGAGAAACACCTCGGGATCGAGGGGCTCGGCGGCCCCCATCAGGCGGGACACCATTTCGACCTTGCGCAGGCCGGTTTCCCATTTTCGCGTGTAGACGACGCGGCGCCGGGCGGGAACGGTCCAGGCGAGGGCCGACCCCCGGATATCGATCACGAGGTCCCAGGGCGTGCCCCGGACCTGTCGCCAGAGGTCGAACCAGTGTCCGGACAGGGGCTTCTTGTCGAGGACGATGACCCGGTCAACGCCCGGTGCAGCCCGGAAAAGAGGTGCGGGCGGGCGGCCCGCCGCCACCGTGATGCAGGCGCCCGGCAGCTGACGCCGGATCTCGCGGATCACGCCGGACGATATCACGCAGTCGCCGATACGATTCGAGCTGACGAACAGGACCTTGGGGGCGGATGTCATGCGATTCCGTCTTCGCTTCGGAGGTCAGGTCTGGCTATCAGGGTCCGGCACCCAAGGCGAGAGGAGCCGGCCATGACCGAGGCAAACCCCGAGTACCTGACCCGACCCGACGGCGCGCGCCTGGCCCTCAGGCGCGTCGAGGGCGAGGGACCCATCATCCTGTGGGTCGGCGGTTTCCGCTCCGACATGGAAGGGACCAAGGCGCTGGCGCTGGACGTCGCGGCCCGCGAGCGCGGCTGGGCCTTCGTCCGCTACGATCACTTTGCCCACGGGCAGTCGTCGGGCGAATGGGAACAGGCAACCGTCGGACGGTGGTGTGATGATGCCTCGGCCCTCGTCGACCATCTGACCGGGACGATCGGCAGGCCGGTGTTGCCGGTGGGGTCATCGATGGGCGGCTGGGTGGCGCTGAACCTGGCCCTGGCCCGGCCGAAGGTGATCGCCGGGCTGGTCCTGATCAATCCGGCCCAGGATTTCACCGAACGACTCATGTGGCCCGACCTCGGCAGTCGCCGTCAGGCCGAGATCCTTGAGACGGGAGCCACCCTGATGCCCGATGAGGGCCTCGGGTCCTATGTGCTGACCCGTCACATGTTCGAGGAAGCGCGAAGCCGCATGCTGCCCGGGGGCCCGCTGCCGATCCGCTGCCCGGTTCACATTCTCCAGGGGCGTCAGGACGCTTCGGTCCCGTGGAAACATCAGCTTCCGCTCGTCGAGGCCCTGTCAGCGGCGGATGTGAGGCTGGACCTGATCGCGGGCGGGGACCACCGGCTGTCGGGCCCGCAGGACCTGGCGCGTATAATCGAGGCGGTGGAGCGCCTGCGTACAGCCTGAGCCGTGCCCCCGATGGCCGGTGTCAGGCGCCGACGCGACGCAGGCCGCCGGCGGATGCCTCACGCCGCTCGCCGCCGGACAGGATCACGCGATCGATCCGGGTCTTTTCGGCCCGGAAGGCCGCAAGATCGGCCCCGCCAAGGATGGTGCCTTCCTGGGTCTTGACCCCGGACGGATTGATCCGGCGGCCGTTCTGCCAGATTTCGTAATGGAGATGGGGGCCGGTCGATGCGCCGGTAGATCCGACATAGGCGACAACCTGGCCCTGACGAACACGGACGCCCGCCCGGATGCCCGAACCATAGCGGGACAGGTGCGCATAACCGGTCTCGAGACCATTGGCATGACGAATGCGCAGCCAGTTGCCGTAGCCGCCCCAGCGGCGCGCTTCGACCACGACCCCGTCGGCCGGAGCAAGCACCGGCGTGCCGGTGGGCGCGGCAAAGTCGATCCCCTGGTGCATGCGGCGGTAGCCCGAAATCGGATGCTGCCGGAAGCCATAGGAGGAGCTGACGCGGGCGCGGTCCAGCGGGGTGCGCATGAAGGTGGAGCGCATGTTCTTGCCCGTGGCGTCAAAATACTGGGCCTCGGCCGAGCCGGCCGGTTTGAAGCGGTAGAAGACCTGGCCCTTCAGCTCGACATAGAGCAGCTCGCCCGCCTCGACGACCCGGCCGCTCTCGGTCACGGTCTGGCTGAAAACCAGGACGAACTCATCCGTCGCCCGGATTTCGCGGTCGAGGTCGAACTTGTGGGAAAACAGCTGGGCGGCCTTGCGGATTACCGGCCCGTTGGCACCGGCCTGACGCGCCGTGGCATAGATCGAACCCTTGACCTGGCTGCGGACGACGACGGTCTCGTGGGTGACCTTTTCCTCGATGGCGCGCAGACGGAGGGCACCGTCAAAGGTTCTTGAAACGGTCAGCTGGCTGGCCGGACCGGTCCGCATGGTCAGGCCGATCAGGCGCGCGCCGCCCCGGCCGCCACGCGGCTGGGCGATGGCGGTCTCGAACCGAAGGCCCGCGCGCAGCTCGGTGACATCATAGGCATTGGCGATCGTCTCGGCCACGGCCCGGGCTTCTTCCTCGGGGATTCCTGTCCGGCGCACCGCCTGTTCGAAGGTCTCACCCTGGCGAATCTGGACGGGGATGGCTTCGGGCGTGCCCATGCCGACCGGCGTTCCGGCGGCCGCGATGGCCTGTGCCTCGAGTTCGGTGATGGACTCGGCGCTTACAACGAGCGGCACCTCGGCTCGCACGGGCTGGTAGACCCGGCCCGCGAGAAGGGCAACGACAAGGGCCGCACAGGCGGTGAATACATGCGGCGCAAGGCGCATCGGTTGGCGGCGCGGATCAAATTGAGCCATCGGTTCCCGACATATCGACGACGCCTGTGGCGCCACGCGTGATACCAGCAAGTTCCGCGCCGAAGACGCCCCTCCGGCACCGGAGGTCCGCCTATAGCCCGTCAGCCCTCCAATGTGAAGCGCAAGGGTTACGAAGTCTTAATGGCCCGGCCTGTTTTCCGGTATCGAAACGGGAAAGGGTGAGAACAAAGCGGGACGGTTCGAGTTATAGTGGCCGACATTCACAAAGCCCCGTTTGTTAATCACCCGCCCGCCACAACATATCGTCCACCCTGACAGTGTTCCTGAGGCAACTATACAGTGCCCATTGCGCCACATGACTGTCCCGCCCGTGCGGCGCGCCGTCCCGGTCCGGGACAGGGCATGAGCCGCGCGTGACCGACACCTCGCGCCAGACAGGCACCCCCTCAACACGTCCGACGCGCGGCGGGACCGGCCGGCCTGTCCGCCTCATGGCCGGAATCCTCATTGGCCTCCTGATCTTGCTGGCCGCGCTCTACCTGAACCGGCGTCTGGTGGCGCGCGAGGTTCTGGTCGGCTGGCTCGACCGGCAGGGGATTGCCGCCCGGGTGGAGGTAGAGCGGATCGAGCTGGACGGCTTTATCGGACGGATTGAGGTCGGCGATCCCGCGGACCCCGACTTCGTGGCCGAACGGGTCGAGGTCGACTACAGGCTGACCGCGCCATGGTCGACGGCCGGCCTCGGGGCCCGACCCAGCCGGATCCGGCTGGTCGCCCCGTCGCTGCGAGCCCGCTGGGCAGAAGGGCGGTTCAGCTTTGGCAGCCTTGATCCCCTGATCGAGCGGTTCACGGGCCGACCGGTGCAGCCCGAAGCGGGCGCCCCCCTCATCCTGGTCGAACAGGGCGAACTGAGACTGACGACCGCCTATGGGCCCGTGCGTGTGCTGGCGGATGCGCGGGTCGAGGACAGTCGTCTCGTGCGCCTGACGGCCCGGCTGCCGGAATCGTCCCTGGCCCTGGACGGCCGGTCGGTCCGCGGCCTGACGGCGACTCTGGACCTCACAACCCGCAATGATACCACGTCCCTGAAGCTGACCGCCGCCGCCGGGACCATCGCCAGCGCGGACATGATGGCGCGTGATCTGGAGCTCGGCCTCGAAGCCGTGCTGCCCTATCCGGAGGGAACCCCGCTGAGGCTGGACGGGCCAGGGCAGGTCGAGCTGCTGCTGGAGGCGGCAGCCTATTCCACCGGCAATACCGGGGTGCAGGCCCTGACCATGGACATTTCCGCCGAGGGCGAACTCGACGGCATCCTGACACGCCCCCGGTTCGAGGGACGCGCTCGGGGAACGGCCGCAGCCGGGCGGTGGACGGTCGCCCAATCCACCCTGACGGAGGTTCAGGCGGTCCTGGGCGGCGCTGCAACGACCGTTGATCTGTCCGGCGAGGCCGCGCGCTGGAGCCTCGTCGGCCCGACCCGCATCCGGGCTGTCCGCATGAACAGCGAGACCCTCGGCGGACGCGACATCGACCTTGAGACACCCCGCCTGGTCGCCGGCGGCCGCGAGCGCCGGTTTGAGATCACCGGCTCCTGGCAGATGGCGGCAGGCGACGTGACCTCGGGCGAGCTGAGGCTGGCCGGAGTGTCGGGTGGGTTTGACCTCGATCTGGTCTCGGAGGGGGCCCTGACCCTGACCGGACGACTGGCAGCGGAACAGGGCCGCTGGCCCCTCTTTGGCGCGGCCAGCGCCGACGATGTTCCGGAGCTGGCGGCGATGAAGGCGGCGCTGGGCGACTTCCGGCTTGAGGCGCCCGGCTTCCTCTATCGGTCCGGGCTCGGCGGCGGAAGGCTGGAGCTGACCCGCCCGCTCGCCATCCGTCCGAGGAACGGAGGTCAGCTGACGATCCGGCAGAGCGAGGCCCCGGTTCTGGTCCTGCGGGACGGCGAGGCCGCCGGGGGGCAGTTTCGACTGACGTCCACACAGGGCACCGGCCTGCCACAGGCAGAACTGTCCATCCCACGCTGGGCCCTCGTCCCGGGCGGCTTCTTCGCTGATTTTGACGGTCGCGCCGCGCTGGATTTCGGCCTCGGGCGGGGCCTGACGCTGACCGGCTCCGGGCGGCTGCAGAGCGGCGGCGGGGTAGTGAGCGTCACCCCGTCTGATTGCCTCGCAGTCACCGCCGGGCGGCTGGAACTGGGTGAGAATGACGTCAACGACCTCAGCGCCGGTCTGTGCCCGACGGGCCAGGGGCCCCTGGTGCGGATCGCAGACGGCGGCTGGCGGGTGAACGGACGGCTGGCGGGCGGCTCGGGACGCGCCCCGTTCCTCGCGCTCGGGGTCGAGGGCCTGACCGGCGTGCTCGAGGTCATCGGACGCCCCGGGGGCCTGTCGCTCGACCTTGCCGTCAGCGAGGCACGCATCGAGGATGCGACGCGGCCGATCCGCTTCCATCCGCTGGAGGGACGCGGCATCGCCCGGATGCGCGCCGAATCGTGGACGGGTGACTTTGTCCTCAGCCGGAACGGCATCGAGGTGGCGCAGCTCGGTGTGGTGCACGACGGCCAGACCGGGAGCGGCGGCATCGATATCGCAACCCGGGATCTGATCTTCGCCGAAGGGGGGCTTCAGCCCTCTACCCTGACGCCCCTGGCCGACGACATTGTGGGGGAGCCGGTCACAGGCCTGGCCCGCTTTGACGGACGGATTGACTGGACGGCGATCGACGGCACCAGCGGCGGGCGACTGGCCCTGCGGGAGCTGACGTTCTCCAGCCCCGCCGGACAGGTCATGGGACTTGGGGGCACGGTCGATTTCACAAGCCTCGCCCCCCTGACGACCGCCCCGGACCAGTCGTTGGCCGCCCGGTCCCTCGAAATCGCGGGGGGTGTGTCCGACCTCGGCATTACCTTTACGCTCGACAAGGCGGCGCTCTCCGTCTCCGGCGCCGAGCTGGCCGTGGGAGCCGGACGGGTGACGGTCGAGCCCTTCGACATCCCCCTCGATCCGACCGTGGCCTGGGGCGGGACGGTCCGGCTCGAACGGGTGCAGCTGGGCGATCTCGTGGCGGGGGCCGGCTTTGGCGACAAGGTGAAACTGGACGCGGTGGTTTCCGGCCGCGTTCCTTTTGTGCGCAACCCGGGAGGCAACATCCGGATCTCGGGCGGAGTGCTTGAGGCCGATCAGCCGGGCCGTCTGTCGATCCAGCGCGAGGCGCTTTCGGGCCTTGAGGCCGGCGGAGGCGGCGAGGAGATCCCGCCGGGCACCGTCGAGGATCTGGCCTATCAGGCAATGGAGTATCTGGCGTTTGACAGTCTGACCGCGCGCGTCGACAGCCTCGACGGCGGGCGTCTGGGTGTCCTGTTCCGCATCGTGGGACGGCACGATCCGCCGGAGCGTCAGGAACTGCGGCTCGGACTCCTGGATCTGATACGGCGGGATTTTCTGGGTCAGACCCTGACCCTGCCCTCTGATACCGGTATCCGGTTGACACTGGACACCACCTTCAACCTCGACCAGATCGTTTCCGATATTCTGGCCTACAACCGGGCGCGGCGCGGTGAGGCCGCCCCCCCCGCTTCCGAATGAGTCGCACATTTTGCCAGCCTGTGCGTTCAGACCCTGTTCACCCCCGTTGGCGCTGTATGGCTCCGACACTGAAGGAGACTTCCGGACATGAGGCCCAGACTGCCCTATCGCAAAGCCCCCGCCCTGCTGGTCGCCGTGACCGTGCTTGCCCTGGGCGCGTGCACGCCGACCATCCGTCTGGAAGTCGCCCCGATCGAGATTTACGCCAAACTCGATGCCGATGTCCGGGTCCGCCTTGATCGGGAGCTACAGCAGCTGCTGATCGAGAATCCGAACCTGTTCTGATGCCCCAAACCCTGAAGGGTATGACCATGTCTTTCCGCAAACTCTTCGTCATCGCCGCCGCCGTAGCGGCCCTCGGCGTCGCTGCGACCACTGCCTTCGCCCAGTCGGCTGAACAAAAGGCCATCGTGGATCGCGCCAAGGCTGAAGGCATCGTCGGCGAGCAATCCGACGGCTATCTCGGCTTCCGTGTGGCCTCGTCGAACGCCGCCCTGAGCGAGGCCGTCGAGGTCATCAACCAGGGCCGGCGTCAGGCCTATGCCCGCAGCGCCGCAGAAGCCGGGACCACTGCGGCCGTGGCCGGTGCCGTCATGTTCGAGAACCAGCTTCTGCCCCGAGTCACCTCGGGCCAGTGGTACCGGACATCGGACGGCCGCTGGGTCCAGCGCTAGACAGTGATGTCCAGATAACTGCCCGGGCGCAGGGGGCGATCGGTCGCCTGCACTGCAGGACGGGACGGCTCCGCGAGCGTCGTGCGGGCTGTTGGCTGCGTTGCGACCTGCTGGACCGCCTCGACCTGGGCCAGAGCCTGGCGGAAGAAGGCGGCCTGTGCCTCCCGAACTCCGGTCGATGGCGCGGCTGCCGGCCGGACGGCAGGGTCCAGGGACATGAAGGGGCGGATGTCGCTCATGCCTGACAGGTTAACGAACAGGGTTCAAAAATCATTAACGCCGGAACGTCGGCTGGATGTCACGGCCGTCCGGCGGGAGCGTTGAGGGCATCGACCAGACGGCGGACATCGGCCGCATCGGTCAGCGGGCCGGTGTGTTTGGCGACCACCCGGCCATAGGCATCGACCGCATAGGTTTCCGGCACGCCCGCTATGCCCAGATCCAGTCCTGCGCGACCTTCGGCGTCGACCAGCACCATCGAGAAGGGATCCCCCAGTTCGTCGAGGAAGGCGCGGGTGGCCGCCGGCTGGTCCTTGTAGGCGATGCCGACGATGGCGATGCCCTGCTCCTCAAGGTCCATGAGGACGGGGTGCTCGATCCGGCACGGCGCGCACCAGGAGGCGAACATATTGACCAGCATGGGCCGACCGACTCCGGCGGTCTTTATGTCCACCTGCCCCGGCCCGGCGACGTCGCCGGTCAGCATGGGCAGCACGGTCTCGGGCACCGGTTGGCCGACCAGAGCATCGGGCTTGTAGGCCGGGTCGCGATTGAGCGCCCAGACGCCGAACAGGACCGCCAGTCCCAGCAGCACCACCAGGGGAAGGACGGCCAGCCAGCGCTTCATTGATCGTCGTCCTCAAGCCGCTCAAGCTCGCGATGCCAGCGGCGCGACTGCGTCAGGCAGCGGGCCACCACGGCGACCAGCACACCGACCGTCACCGCCCATGCGGGCCAGACGAAGGCGCCATAGGTGCCCATATCCAGATCGATCATCCCTGAGCCTCCCTCGCGCGGCGCGCCCTGATCGCCAGCACCCGGCGGCGCACAACCTCGGTGCGGATCGCCGTCAGCCAGACCGCGAGGAACAGCAACAGCCAGGCGGTCATCATGGTCAGCAGCGGCCACAGATAGGCGGGGTCCAGACTGGTCCCGCCGGCGCGCAGCAGCGAGGCCGGCTGATGCAGGGTGTTCCACCAGTCGACCGAGAACTTGACGATCGGCAGATTGATCAGGCCGACCAGCCCCAGAACGGAGGCCGCGCGGGCGGCACGCCCCTCGTCGTCGAAGGCGCCGCGCAGCACGGCATAGGCGATGTAGAGCAGGAACAGCACCAGCATGGAGGTCAGGCGCGCGTCCCAGACCCACCAGGTGCCCCACATGGGCTGGCCCCAAAGCGCCCCTGTGATCAGGGCCAGACCCGTAAAGGCCGCGCCGGGCAGCACCGCCGCCCGGGCCGCCGCATCGGCCAGGGAATGCCGGAAGATCAGATAGAAGAGGCAGCTGAGGCCCAGCGAGGCATAGACCGCCAGCCCCAGACTGGCCGCCGGCACATGGATGAACAGGATACGGACCGTGTCGCCCTGCAGGGCGTCCTCAGGCACGCGGAAGGCCCAGACCGAGCCCACGGCCAGCAGCACCGCCGCGATGGCCCACAGGGGGCCGACCAGCGGGCGGGTGACGCGCATGAACCTGTCGGGATTGGCCAGACCGAACATGGGCGCGGCTTACCCCCCGGACCCGACGGCGGCAAGCGGCCCGCATGTCGCGCCCAAGGTCGCGGGGGGAGGGGTCATGTGCGGCTGCCCCTGAGACCGGCGGCCCCAGCCAGCACGCCGATCACCGCCGCCACAAGGGTGCAGGCGATCAGCAGGGCCAGCGCCGAAGCCGGTGAGCGGCCATCAGCCTGGGCCACCAGCGCCCCGGCCCCGAAGATCACCGGCGGCAGGAAAAGCGGCAGGACGATCACCGCGATCAGCAGCCCCCCCTTGCGCGCGCCGATAGCCAGCGCCGCGCCCAGCGCTCCGGTGGCGGAGAAGGCGAGAGCTCCGACCGCCGCCGTCAGGGCCAGCAGGGGCAGTTGCGCCGGGGCGAGTCCGAGGCTGATCCCGACGGGCAGGGTCATGACGGCCAGCGGCAGACCTATGGTCAGCCAGTGCGCCGACGCCTTCACTGCGACCACGCCCTCGTCCGGCAGGGTGCCGAGCGCCAGCAGGTCAAGCGTGCCGTCCTCAAAGTCGCGCTCGAACACCCGTTCCAGCGTCAACAAGCTCGCCAATGAAAGCGCCAACCAGACCAGTCCCGGCGCCAAACTGGCCAACTGGTCCATGCGCGGGCCGGCGCCCAGCGGGACGATGACCGCCAGGCTGAGCAGAAAGCCGCAAGCCAGCAGCGGGCCGCCCCCGCCATTCCACGACAGGGCCATCTCGCGCCGGAGCAGAAGCAGGGCCGCGCTCATGCCGCCTCTCCGACCGGACAGTTGCGGGCAGGGATCGGCAGGGGGTCGTGGACGGCGGCCAGAAGGATGCCGCCGCCGGCCAGATGCGTCTGCATCAGCCGCCCGACCTCGGCCCGCCAGCGGGCGTCGAGCGGTGACAGGGGTTCGTCCAGCAGCCAGACCGGGCGCGGGGCCGCCAGCAGGCGGGCCAGGGCGAGGCGACGCCGCTGGCCAGCCGACAGCCGTCGCACCTCCAGATCCATAAGCCCTTCGAGACCGAGCGCCTCCACCGCGTCGTCCATGCCGCCGGGGCCTCCACCGCACCAGCCGACCTGAAACGCCAGCTCGTCGCGCGCGGTGCGGCCGGAGCGGAACCCGTCCTGATGGCCGATCAGATGCAGGTGCCGGGTGCGGGCGATCTCGGGGTCGAGCTCCTGTCCGTTCTGATCGAACCGTATCCGCCCGGCCTCGGGCGTCAGCAGACCCGCGATGGCGCGCAGCAGGCTGCTCTTGCCGGCCCCGTTTGCTCCCGTGAGGGCCACGGCCTCGCCCGGGCGGACGGTCAGGTCCAGCCCTTCGAACAGCCGCCGCTCGCCGCGCCGCACGGCCAGGCCGTCGAGCGTGAGGCTTATCATACCGGCACCGGCGTTTTGCGAGCGGCTCTCAATGTCCACGTCGCTGACAGGGATACATGGACGGCGGCCCGGCTGCGGATTATATCCGCGACTGCCGCAGCAGGCTTTCGCCGCGCGCGCCGGGGACCTGTGTGCCCCTGCGTCTGTCGCGCGATCGCGCAACCGGATGTCCGGGCGGCCTTTGCCAGAGGAAGCTCTCCATGCCGTCAATCGACACTCACGCCACCCGCCGGGATCTCGCCGTCGGGCGTAAGAAGTATGCCTATTACAGCCTTGCCGCCGCAGAGGAAGCCGGTCTGACCGGGATTTCCCGCCTGCCGCGCTCGATGAAGGTTCTGCTGGAGAACCTGCTGCGCAATGAGGACGGGGTGTCCGTCACCGCCGAGGACCTGAAGGCGGTGGCCGCCTGGGTCGAGAACAAGGGTTCGGTCGAGCACGAGATCGCCTTCCGCCCGGCACGGGTTCTGATGCAGGATTTCACCGGCGTGCCCGCCGTCGTCGATCTGGCCGCCATGCGCGACGCCATGACGGCGCTGGGGGCCGATCCCTCGCGCATCAATCCGCTGAACCCGGTTGATCTGGTCATCGACCACTCGGTCATGGTCGACCACTACGGCACACCCGAAGCCTTTGAGGCCAACGTCGCCCGCGAATATGAGCGCAATATCGAGCGCTACAAATTCCTGCGGTGGGGCTCTTCCGCCTTCAACAATTTCCGCGTTGTGCCCCCGGGCACCGGCATCTGCCACCAGGTGAACCTGGAGCATCTGGCCCAGACCGTCTGGACCGCCGAGGAAGGCAAGAAGACCGTCGCCTATCCCGACACCGTGGTCGGCACCGATTCGCACACCACCATGATCAACGGCCTGTCGGTTCTGGGCTGGGGCGTGGGCGGCATCGAGGCCGAGGCGGCCATGCTGGGCCAGCCCA
>CAYNDG010000024.1:5033-13387 GCA_964395805.1 uncultured Brevundimonas sp. | reverse complement strand
GGCAACACCTTCATCCTCAAGCCGTCCGAGCGCGATCCGTCCGTGCCGGTGCGTCTGGCCGAGCTGATGATGGAGGCGGGCGCCCCCGCCGGTGTCCTGAACGTCGTGCATGGCGACAAGACCGCGGTCGACGCCATCCTGACCCACCCCCAGGTCCACGCTATCAGCTTTGTCGGCAGCTCCGACATCGCCAACTATGTCTATGAAACCGGCGCCCGCCACGGCAAGCGCGTCCAGGCCATGGGCGGCGCGAAGAACCACGGCATCGTCCTGCCGGACGCCGACATGGACCAGGTGGTCAAGGACCTGTCCGGGGCTGCCTTCGGCTCGGCCGGGGAGCGCTGCATGGCCCTGCCGGTCGTGGTGCCGGTCGGCGACAGGACCGCCGACATTCTCCGCGAGCGCATGGTCGCCGAGATCGAGACCCTGCGCGTCGGCATCTCGACCGACGCCGGGGCCCACTATGGCCCGGTCGTCACCGGCGCCCACAAGGCCCGTGTCGAGGGCTGGATCGACCAGGGCGTCAGGGACGGCGCCGAACTGGTGGTCGACGGTCGCGGCTTTACCCTGCAGGGCCACGAGAACGGCTATTTCGTTGGCCCGTCGCTGTTCGACCACGTCAAACCGGACATGGCCTCCTACAAGGAAGAGATCTTTGGCCCGGTGCTGCAGATCGTCCGTGCCGCAAGCTTCGAGGAGGCGCTCGCCCTGCCGTCAAAGCACCAGTACGGCAACGGCGTCGCCATCTTCACCCAGAACGGCCGCGCGGCGCGTGACTTTGCCGCCCGGGTCAATGTCGGCATGGTCGGCATCAATGTGCCGATCCCGGTGCCGGTCGCCTATCACACCTTCGGCGGCTGGAAGCGCTCGGCCTTCGGCGACACCAACCAGCACGGCATGGAAGGCGTGAAGTTCTGGACCAAGGTCAAGACCGTCACCGCCCGCTGGCCCGACAGCGACCTCGAACACGCCGACAGCTCCTTCGTCATCCCGACCATGGGATAGGGCTGCCGGGGGGCGAAATCGCTTGATCGTCTTCGAAATGCCGACAGAACGGTGCTAGGGTTAATCCCCAACCACTGAGGAGTGCTCCCGGGGATGCGTCGGTTCTTCGTCTGGTCGGCCATGGCCGCGCTCGTGGGCCTGTTGATCGCCGGTGGCGGTTACTGGGCCTACTGGACCTATTATGCCCGGTTCCAGCCGGTCACCGTCTCACGCGACCAGGAGGCTATCCAGACCCTGCTGGATGAGGCCGGGTGGATTTCGGCCGGGGGCGGAGGCTCGCCCGTCTATATTGTCGGCTATCGCGACAGCGCCGCCATGCAGCGCTTTGAACGCGAGGAAGTGCCCAAGCTCAAGGCCACCGGCGCCGAGGTGCGGATCATCCTGTTCGCGCGCCCGAACCGCGAAGGCATGCAGCAGTCCACGGCCGCCGAGCGGGCGACGGTCGCCGAACTGTGGCTGACCCGCGACTGGTCACTCTATGAGCGCTGGACCGCCACTCCGACCGCCAGCTGGACCGCCGCCGGCATTCCTGCCGCCGATGACAATCTGGCCCGCAGCGCTGTCGTGGATGCCGGACAGAAATTCGTCACCGACCTGACCGGTTACCTCCGCAACTCGGGCCTTCAGCCGGGATACCCCCTGATCCTGTGGCGCGACCAGCAGGGCTATCTCAAGGCCTGCGCCTGTACCGATCCCCGTTCCTGGGTCTTCATCCGCGATGATCTCGGGGCTCCCGACCGTATCGACGTCGACATTCCCGTCGACCTCGGTCCCGGGGATGGAGATGAGGGCACCACACCCCGGCCGCTGGACTATCCGGACCTGCCTCCCGCTCAGGAAGGTGAGACGCCGACGACGGCGAACGGCGAGGCACCGCCGTCAGCAGAGCCGTCCGCACCGGCGCGGCCGGCGACGCCACCCCCGGCACCAAAGGCCCAGCGTCAGGACGACACGACCTTTTACTAGATCAGGCGGCCAGTTCAGCCGGCCAGCACCCGGGCACAGCCCTCGATCAGGGCCTCGACATCGTCCTCGTCCTGATACAGGCCAAAGCCGAAGCGGATGATGTCGTCGCGGACATCCGTGACGATATCGGCCTCCAGCAGGCGTGCGCGCCAGGTCTGGGCCTCCGGATGGCGGATCGCCAGGAACCGGGCCCGGGCCGGCAGGTCGTTTTCTGGCGTACCCGCGATCGGATTGACCAGTTCAGCCGAGCTCAGAAGGCCACAGCGCCCCTCGCCGATCGCCGCCTGGAACTGCGCCAGCCGACCGAGCGCATGCTGCGTGATCACCGGCGTGGTCAGCCCCTCGGCCGCCAGCATCCGGCGCACGGCGTTGAACCGGTAGAGCGGCGTGGGATCAAAGGTCGCGCCCCAGAAGCGCCCGGCATCGCCCCGATAGCGGACGCCCTCGGGCGGCCCCATCAAATTGCCGAACTCGGCGAACCAGCCGGTGATCTCCGGCCGTTCGCAATAGCCATGCGGCGCGTGCAGGATCCCCGCCCCCTCGCCTGCCATGACGTATTTGTAGCCGCCGGTCACGTAGAACAGCCGGTCTGCCACCGCCGACAGATCGGTCGGGGTGGCCATGAAGCCGTGATAGCCGTCGACAATGCCCCATGGCCCTTCGGGGCGGCACAGGTCCGCCAGCGCCTCCAGCCCGTCGAACACCTGGCCGGTCCGGAAGAAGACCTGACTGATGACGAACAGGTCAAAGCCGCCCGAGCGGGCTGCGTCCAGATAGCGTTCGGTCAGGGTTTCGGCCGGGTCGGGCGCGACCCGGGTCACCACCGCCTGTCCGGATTCTTCCCAGCGCTCGGCCTGCCGCCGGAAGGCATGAAACTCACCCCCCGTGGTCAGGATGCGCACGGGCCGCTGCTGCATCCCCGAGACGATGCGGATCAGGAAGTCGTGGGTGTTCAGGGCAAAGACGATCGTCTCCGGGTCGGGCAGGGACAGCTCGCTGGCCACATGACCCTGCGCCTCAGGCACGACCGCGCCGAACACCCGGTCCCACTTCTTGTCCGCCAGCCGCACGCCGTCATTCCACGCCTCGACCTGGCCCTCGAAGCTGGCATCCGGCCACAGGTGATGGCTGTGCGCGGCGAAATGGAGCCTTCCTGGCGCCGCCGCCAACGCCCGCGTGAACAGATCCTTGCGCGCCGTCGTCATGCCATTCCTCCTGAGCCGTCGTCCTCGGGCTTGACCCGAGGATCGGGGTCGCCCTCGACGCCCGCCGCCTGCCCGGCCTCGCGCTCAAGCAGCGAGCGACCGCGTCGCGAGCGTTAGCGCCCTAAATGAGACTTCCGTGGCAGTGCTTGAACTTGCGGCCCGAGCCGCAGGGGCACAGTGAATTGCGGCCCGTGCGCTGCCAGCCTTCCGGCAGCATTTCGACCGGCATCCGCGAGCGGTCGTCCCCGTCCAGACGGCCTTCCGGCAGCTGGGCATTCGGGTTGGCCATCTCGTTCTCGCCAGTACCCGGATTGAGGTGGATTTCCTCGAACTCGGGCATCTGGGGCGGCGCCTCAAAGCGGAACTCGACCGTCATCAGCCAGCGGGTCACATTGTGCCGCAGGTCATACAGCAGGCTCTCGAACAGGGCGAAGGCCTCGGTCTTGTACTCGTTCAGCGGGTCGCGCTGGCCATAGCCGCGCAGGCCGATGACGCCGCGCAGATGGTCCAGATGCACCAGATGCTCGCGCCACTGCATGTCGATCATCTGCATCAGGAACTGCTTCTCCAGCCCCCGCATGCGGTCGTCGCCGATCAGTTTCAGACGCTCCTCGGCGCGGGCGTCGGCGGCGGCCGCGAGGCGCTCCTCGAACTCCTCGTTCGACACGCCTTCCTCGGCGGCCCATTCCTTGAGCGGCAGCTCCAGACCCAGCGTCGAGCGGACCTTTTCGTCCAGCCCGTCGATATCCCACTGCTCGGCATAGGCCTTGGGCGGCATATAGCGTTCGACCAGATCATTGATCACGTCTTGCCGGAATTCGCCGACCAGTTCCGACATGTCGGTCGCGTCCATGAACTCCTGACGCTGCTCGAACACGGCCTTGCGCTGGTCGTTGACGACGTCGTCGTACTTCAGAAGGTTCTTGCGGATGTCGTAGTTGCGCTGCTCGACCTTCTTCTGGGCCTGCTCGATCGCCTTGTTCAGCCACGGGTGGGTGATGGCCTCGCCCTCGGCCACACCAAAGGTCTTCATGATCGAATCCAGCCGGTCGCCGGCAAAGATGCGCAGCAGGTCGTCCTCGCAGGACAGATAGAATTTCGAGGTGCCCGGGTCGCCCTGACGACCGGTCCGGCCGCGCAGCTGGTTGTCGATCCGGCGGCTCTCGTGGCGTTCCGTGCCCAGCACGAACAGACCCCCGGCCTCCAGCGCGATGGCGCGCTGCTCGGCAATCTCGGCCTTGAACTGTGCTTCCTGGGCCGCCTCGGCTTCCGGCGTGACCTCAATGCCCATGTTGCGCTGGTCCTGACGCCAGCGCTGAAGGCGCATCTCCAGATTGCCGCCCAGCTGGATGTCGGTGCCGCGACCGGCCATGTTGGTGGCGATGGTCACCGCGCCCGGCAGGCCCGCCTCGGCGACGATGAAGGCTTCCTGCTCGTGCTGGCGCGCGTTCAGCACGCTGTGCGGAATGCCCTTCAGTTTCGTTTCATAGCGGATGTCCCACGCTGCATCGCCGGCCTTCTGGGCCTCCTTCTCGCGGCCCTTGAACTCGGGCTTGAGGGTGCGATCGACCTCGACCTTGTACTCAAAGGTCTGAAGCAGTTTCGACAGGGTCTCTGACTTTTCAATCGAGACCGTGCCGACCAGAATGGGCTGCCCCGCCAGATGGCGCTCGGCGATCAGCTTGGCGATCGCCTCATTCTTCTCGCGCGCGGTGCGATAGACCTCGTCGTCATGGTCGATGCGCTGGATCGGCCGGTTGGTCGGAATCTCCATGACATCCATCTTGTAGATGTCGAGGAATTCCTGGGCCTCGGTCGCGGCCGTGCCGGTCATGCCCGACAGCTTGGAATAGAGGCGGAAGTAGTTCTGGATGGTGACCGAGGCCAGCGTCTGGTTCTCGGGCTGGATCTTGACGCCTTCCTTGGCCTCCAGCGCCTGGTGCAGGCCCTCGGACAGACGGCGCCCCTGCATCATCCGGCCGGTGAACTCGTCGATGAGCATCACCTCGTCGGCGCGGATGATATAGTCCTTGTCGCGCTGGTAGAGCGTATTCGCCCGCAGCGCCTGGTTCATGTGGTGGACCAGGGTGATATTGGCCGCGTCATAGAGGCCGGCCGTATCCTCGGCGAACAGGCCGCGTTCCTCCAGGATCGTCTCGATGGCCTCCGACCCCTCCTCGGTCAGCAGCACCTGACGTTGCTTCTCATCGACCTCGAAGTACGACGGCTCCTTGATCAGCTCCTTGATGATTCCGTCGAGCGTCACATACAGATCCGACCGGTCCTCGGTCGGCCCGGAAATGATCAGCGGCGTGCGCGCC
Organism: uncultured Brevundimonas sp.; assembly: GCA_964395805.1. Taxonomy (GTDB): domain Bacteria; phylum Pseudomonadota; class Alphaproteobacteria; order Caulobacterales; family Caulobacteraceae; genus Brevundimonas. The sequence continues at coordinate 7,890 of CAYNDG010000024.1, read as the reverse complement.
TCGTCGATCAGGATCGAGTCCACCTCATCGACGATGACGAAATGGTGGCCCCGCTGGACCATCTCGCGCCGGTCGTAGACCAGATTGTCGCGCAGATAGTCGAAGCCGAACTCATTGTTGGTGCCATAGGTGATGTCCGCGGCATAGGCCGCCTGACGCTGACCACTGGACAGGCCATTGACGATCACGCCCACTTCCATGCCGAGGAAGCGATAGACCCGGCCCATCCATTCGGCGTCGCGCCGGGCCAGATAGTCGTTGACGGTGATGACGTGGACGCCCTTTCCCGCCAGGGCGTTCAGATAGACCGGCGCCACGGCGACCAGGGTCTTGCCCTCACCGGTCCGCATCTCGGCGATGCCGCCCTCGTGAAGGATCATGCCGCCGGCCAGCTGTACGTCGTACTGTCGCTGCCCAAGCACCCTCTTGGAAGCCTCGCGGACCACGGCGAAGGCTTCGTTCAGCAGCTTGTCCAGCGTCTCGCCCTTGGCCAGCCGGTCCCGGAAGGCGTCCGTCATCATCCGAAGCTCGCCGTCGGAAAGGGCGGCGTATTTCTCCTCCATGGCGTTGATCTTCTGGACCTGGGCCATGAAGCCCTTGACCTTGCGATCGTTCGAGGAACCGAGGAATTTCTTGGCAAAGCCGAGCATGGGCAATCCGGACAAGGTGCAGTGAGCGGGCACGCTCAATCAATGGGGCCCGTCTTCGGGGCGAGGCGAACAGCGATACACGCCGTCGCGGCGAGAGGGTCACACTCGTCCCGAACCGGTGGAGAAAACCCCGAAACCCGGCTACGCGAACGGCTGAAACCCCTCGACTTGGGCGCAGGCGGGACTTAAGCACCGGCCTTATCCCTGTCAACGCGAGGGGCATTCCGTCGGGGCCCTTCGGGTGCCCCGGGGACGATACCTTCGCCCGGGTCGAGGAGCGCCGCATGCGACTGTCGTCCAACCCGCTTGTCCTTGTGGTGACCGCCCTTGTGCTGGCGCTCACCCTGTCGGCCTGCACCGGAGATCGCGGCGGTGACCGTCCCCCGGAGCCCGGCGACCAGGCCGTGGCCCGGGTCGCGGGCGAAACCATCTGGGCGTCCGACGTCAAGCGCGAGGCTGTCGCCCAGGGCCTGATCGGCGAGGGTGAGCCTCTCGATGTGACCTCCAGCCTCTTCCGCCGCGTGCTGGAAGAAGTCATCGACCAGAAATTGCTCGCCCGCGAGGCCGAGCGGCGCGGCCTGGACAAGAGCCCCATGGTCCAGCGCCGCCTGCAGGTCACGCGCGACCGTATCCTCGGGGATGTTCTGGTCGAGGCCGTGGTGAACGGCACGATCACCGATCAGGCCGTCGAGCGGCTCTATCAGGAACAGGTCAATCTGGCCCGGGACACGGATGAATTGCGCATCCGCCTGATCCTGTCGCGCACCCGCGAGGAGGCCGAAACCGTTCGGGGCGTTCTGGGCACGGGCGCCGCTTTCGAGGCCGTCGCCGCCGAAAGCTCTATCGATGAAGCCACCCGCTTTTCCGGGGGTGATCTGGGCTATCGTACCCTCGACGTGCTGCCTGAAGCCTTCCAGAATGCCCTGCGCAACCAGCCTGCGGGCTCTACGGTCGGCCCCTTCCAGACCGAGGGCGGCTGGGCCATCGTCCGGATCGAGGACCGACGCCGCGAAACCGCCCCGACTCTCGAGCAGGCGCGGCCCCAGATCGTCCGCTATCTGACCTATGACGGCGTTCGTCAGTTGCTGGAACAGCTCAGGGGCAGGGCCGAGGTCGAAATCCTGCTGGACGCCGAGCCCCGGACCGCGATCGAGGAGCCCGCCTCGGCTCCGGGAGGAACGGGCGAATGAAGGGTCCGACATCCCTGACCTCCGGCCGCAACGCACTCGAAAAGGCGCTGGATCCTCTGACGACCGCCCTCAAGCGGAGCGGCAAGCCCGTGGCCGCTCCGGCGGGCGCGACGCCCGGCAAGCCCGGACTGGACGTGTCGCCACTGGCCGTTCCATTCCCCGCCTTCGGCCGGGTCGGCGGCGTGGATATCGCCACCGCCCGGGCCGGGTTCTACAAGCATGAACGGGACGATCTGGTCGTGTTCCGGTTTGCCCGGGGCACCAGCTGCGCAGGAGTCTTCACCCGCCACAAGGTCGGCTCGGCTCCGGTCGACTGGTGTCGCCGCCATCTCGACGCCGAGGACGGCGGCAAGGACGTCCGGGCCCTGGTCATCAACGCCGGCTGCGCCAATGCCTTCACCGGCAAGCCCGGCGCGGATGCGGCACGGCGCACGGCGTCAGAAATTGCCAAGCGGTTCGGCTGTCGTCAGCGCGACGTCATGATGGCCTCGACCGGCGTGATCGGGGTTACCCTGGACGACCGCAAGATTGCCGCCCGACTCGCGGATATCGAGACCGGCCTCGATGCCGACACATCGCCGGCGGACCAGTGGGCGGCGGCGGCCCGGGGCATCATGACCACCGACACCTTCCCCAAGGGATCGTTCGCCGAATGCCGGATCGAGGGGCACAGCGTCCGGATCGCCGGCATCGCCAAGGGCTCGGGCATGATCGCACCCGACATGGCGACCATGCTGGCCTTCATCGTCACCGACGCCGACATTCATCCCGGTGTCCTGCGGGCCATGCTGGGCCTGCATGTGCGGACCACGTTCAACTCGGTCACGGTCGACGGCGACACCTCGACCAATGACACCTGCCTGCTGTTTGCCACCGGGACCTCGGGGGCGCCGCGCATCGGTCGGGTGGGCGATCGCCGCCTCAAGGACTTTTCCCGGGCGCTCGACGCCGTGATGCTGGACCTCGCGCACCAGCAGGTCCGCGACGGCGAGGGCGCAACCAAATTCGTCAAGATCA
>CAYNDG010000024.1:0-4995 GCA_964395805.1 uncultured Brevundimonas sp. | reverse complement strand
AGTCGAGCGCCGACAGCCCGCTCGTCAAGACCGCCCTCGCGGGCGAGGACGCCAACTGGGGCCGCATCGTCATGGCGGTCGGCAAGACCGAGGAACCCGTGGACCGCGATCGTCTTGCCGTGCGCTTCGGTCCCCATGTCGCGGCCGTCGATGGCGCCCCGGCCCCCACCTACGACGAGGCGAAGATGAGCGCCTATATGAAGAACGCCGAGATCGACATCACCGTCGAGGTCGGCGCCGGGCGTGCCTCGGCCACCGTCTGGACCTGCGATCTGACCAAACGCTACATCGAGATCAACGGCGACTATCGCTCGTGACGATCCCCACCGTTCTCGTCGTCGCCGTGGCCCTGATTGATGCCGACGGGCGGGTGCTGATTGCCCAGCGGCCCGAGGGCAAGCAGATGGCCGGCCTTTGGGAGTTCCCCGGCGGCAAGGTCGAGCCGGGCGAGCGGCCCGAGGCGGCCCTGATCCGCGAACTGCGCGAGGAATTGGGCATAGAGGTCAGCCAGAGCTGTCTGGCCCCCTTCGTCTTCGCCAGCCACGCTTACGAAAGCTTTCACCTGTTGATGCCACTGTATCTGTGCCGTCGCTGGGAGGGCACGGTCGTGGCGCACGAACATGCCGCGCTGAAGTGGGTCCGGCCGAACCAGCTTTCGGACTGGCCCATGCCGCCCGCCGATGAACCCCTGGTCGCCTGGCTGCGCGACCTGCTCTAGCCGCCGAGGGAGGGGGCCGTGACGAGACGACGCCGCTTCCTGCAGGATGACTCCGGGGCGACCTCACTGGAGTACGGCCTGATCATCTCGCTGATCTTTCTGGTTATCCTGTCGGCCTTGACGGCCTTCGGCGGGGCCGGGTCGGGCATCTTCAACACCGCCATGACCACCCTGCGGTCCGCCATGGGCGGCTAGGCCGTCCGCGGCGCGACCCGGAAGCCGGTCGCCACCGAGCCGGGCTTCAGCGGCTTCGGCTGATCCGGCGAGGGCGCCCAGCCGGTCAGGAACAGGGTTTCGAAGGTCGCCTGCACCCTGGGACGGGCATCATCGCCCGTCACGGAATGTCGTTGATCGTACAGGACCGCCGCCCGCGCCATCGTCCGGCGCGACAGGGGCGGCTTTGGCCCCTCCGGCGCCCCCGCCTCGCCCATACCGCGCAGGTCCTTCACCAGCGCCATCATCCCGGAATAGCGCACCGTCACCGTGTCCCCGTCGACCACCGGCAGGGCGAACCCGGCCCGCTGCATCAGGCCGGCCGCATCATGGGCATCGGCAAAGGGCGAGACCCGGGGCGCCGCCCCGCCCGTCTCGTCCAGCTCGGCCCGGATCATGACATCGCGCAGTTCCGCCAGCGTCCCTGCCCCGAACATGGCGCCCAGGAACAGGCCGTCCGGCTTCAGCGCCCGCCGGATCTGGCTGAGCGCCCCCGGCAGGTCATTGGCCCAGTGCAGGCCCAGAACCGAGACGATCAGGTCGACCGAGCCGTCCTCAAGCCCCGATGGCCCCTCGCCCGGCACGACCCGGTCGGTCAGCAACCCGGGCGTCGTCACCGGCCCGATCCGGGCTGCGGCGTCATGGTTCCCCACCACGTCAGCGAAAATTCCCGCGCGCGGCGACAGATCGACAACCACCGGGAACGCGCGCGGTATGGCATCCAGACTGTCCGCCAGCCCCTCGGCCGCGCGGCGGTGCAGAAAATCAACCGGCGTCCCGGCACGGTCCGCCCGTTGCACGCGCGCCCTCCTGCGGGCAGGGTCGAACAGACGAGGCGGAGCGGACGTGGGGGTCATGCGAAACGATATGGGGGCGGAAGGCGACTTCTGGAAAGCCGGTCCGGGCGCGCGTGTCCAGTCCCTCGCGCAGTTGGTCGGACGCGGTCTGGCCGATCTGATCCTGCCACCCCCCGAAAGGCCCGGCCCTGCCGGCCGCATCGGTGCGTCCCCGACGCCGCTCGAATGGTCGCGTATCACCTTTCTCGAGGACCCGGTGTGCGACGGCTGCGGCGCCCCCTTCACCGTCGACTCCGGCGATTTCACCGAGGGCCGCTGCGCCCCATGTCTGTCCCACCCCATGGCCTTCGGACGGGCACGCGCCGCCTGCCTTTATGACGACGGGTCGCGACCGCTGATCCTGCGGTTCAAGCATGCGGACGACCAGCCGCTGGCGCCGCTGTTCGCCCGCTGGCTGTCGCGCGCGGCACGCCCTTTGCTGGATCAGGTCGACGCCGTGGTGCCCGTGCCGCTGCACCCCTCGCGCCTCTTGGCCCGCCGCTTCAACCAGGCCGCCGAGATCGCCCGACCCCTGGCCCGCAGCGAACGCCTCGACTACCTGCCCGACAGTCTGGTGCGAAGGGCCGCCACCGCCTCTCAAGGAGGGCTCGGCGCCCGCGGCCGGAAGTTGAATGTGAAGGGGGTCTTCTCGGTACCCGAGGTACGCCGGAGCCGGCTGCGCGGCCGACGCATCCTGCTGGTCGATGATGTGCTGACCACCGGGGCCACGGCCGAGGCCTGCGCCCTTGCCCTGCTGAACGCCGGGGCCCGTTCCGTCGATCTCGCCGTCGTCGCCCGCGTGCAGAGCGCGCGGTCCATGCCTAGATAGGGGAACAATCCGCCCTTCCGGGGGCTGAACCGCTGTCTCTCACCTTGAAGGAGTATCCGCCCCGTGGCCGATGTCGTTCTCTATACCAAGCCGGGCTGCCCCTACTGCATCTCGGCCATGATGCTGCTGAAGAAGAAGGGCGTGGACTATCAGGAGATCGTCGCCTCCAACGATCCGCAGCTCAAGGCCGAGATGATGTCGAAGTCCGGCGGCCGGGCCACCTTCCCGCAGATCTTCATCGGCGAGCGCCACATCGGCGGCTCGGACGATCTGCACGCCCTGGACGCCCGGGGCGGGCTGGACCCCCTGCTGGAAGCCTGACACCCGCCCATGGCCAAACCGCTCGACGTCGCCCTGATCCAGACCCGCACCCCGGCCACCAGCCAGAGCGGGCTGGATCATGTCGCCCCCCTGATCCGACAGGCGGCCGGCGAGGGCGCGAAACTGATCCTGACGCCCGAGGCCACCAACCGGCTCGAGCGCCGCAGCGAGGGCCGCGCGACCCTCGTGTCCGAGGCGGACGATCCCGCCGTGCAGGGGTTGTCGGCGCTGGCCCGCGAGCTGGGCATCTGGTTGCAGGTCGGGTCGGTCATGGTCAGCGCCGAGAAGGATCCCGCCGGCCGCGCCGCCAACCGCGCCCTGCTGATCGACCCCGGGGGCCGGATCACCGCCCGCTATGACAAGCTGCACGTCTTTGACGTCGATCTCGACACGGGCGAGAGCTGGCGCGAGAGCAAGGTCGTCCGTCCGGGCGAGCGTGCCGTGGTCGCCGACACGCCGTGGGGCGGTCTTGGCCTCAGCATCTGCTATGATGTGCGCTTTCCCCAGCTCTATCGCGACCTCGCGAAAGCCCGCCCCGATGTGCGCATGATCACCGTCCCCGCCGCCTTCACGGTGCCGACCGGCGAGGCCCACTGGCAGGTCCTGCTGCGCGCCCGCGCCATCGAGACAGGCACCTTTGTGCTGGCCGCGGCGCAAGGCGGCACCCACGAGGACGGTCGCGCCACCTGGGGCCGGTCCACCGTGGTGGATCCCTGGGGCAAGGTCATCGCCGCCCTCGACCACGACCAGCCAGGCGTGCTGCACGCCCGGCTTGACCTCGATGCCGTGGATCGGGCAAGGCGCGCCATCCCGGCCCTGACCCACGACCGGCCCTTTCGCTCCGCATCCGACGCATGATCCGTTACGCTCTTCAATGCGCAGCCGAACACCCGTTTGAGGCCTGGTTCTCCAGCTCGGCCGACTATGACGATCAGGCCGCGCGGGGTCTGGTCGAATGCCCCTTCTGTGGCTCGCGCGAGGTGGCGAAACAGATCATGGCCCCGGCCGTGACCGGCACCCGGGGGGCGACCGTTTCGACGGACCCGGCCCGTCTCCAGAGCCTGATGATGCAGGCCGCGCGCGAGGTCCGCGCCCATGTCGAGGCCCATTTCGACTATGTCGGCGACACCTTCGCCCGCGAGGCCCGGGCCATCCACGAAGGCCGGTCCGAACGGCGCGAAATCTATGGCGAGGCGACCGCAGAGGAGGTCCGGGCGCTGAAGGAGGACGGCATCCCCTGCGCCCCCCTGCCAGCCGCGCCGCCGGACCCGTCGAAAGCGCACTGAGCGTGGATACGGGGGAGCGTTATCACGAGTTCGACCCGCCCGAGGCGCTCCGGCCATGGCTGCGCAAGGTCTGGACCTATGCCGCTCCGAACCCCAGCCGCACCGTCCAGCGCATCGCGCCCGACGGCTGCCCCGAACTGATCCTCGACCTCGGTGACCCCTATGAGGAGGCGGACGCCGACGGCGCCTTTCACCTCCAGCCCCACGCCCTGTTCGCCGGTCAGATGACCCGCCCCATCGCCATCCGCCCCACCGGGCCCGTGGAGATGGTGGCCCTGCGCTTTGAGCCCGACGGCGCGCGTGACTGGCTGGGCCATGCCCTACGCACGGCGACCGATCAACGGCTGGACATGACCGCCCGGCTGGCGGGCCTCAAGCCCCGATCCGGGGATCCGGAGGGTCAGGCGCATCTTATGCTGGACTGGCTGGAAGGCGAGCGCCTGGCCGGGGACTGGACCCTCGACCCGCTGGTCCGCGCCGAGGTCGAGGCCATTCACGCGGATCAGCCCTCGCCGCCCCGCGACGCCACCGCCCGCCGCGCCCTGCAACGCCGCTTTCTGGATCGGGTCGGCATCGCGCCGCGCACCCTGCGTTCTGTCATCCGCTTTCGCCGTGTCTTTGATCACGCCATGGCCGAGGATGCTGAGGGTTGGCTGGATGCGGGCCTCGACGCCGGCTATTTCGACCAGCCCCAGCTGGCCCACGACTTCCGCCGCTTCCTGGGCTGTACCGCCACAGAATGGGCCCGCGAACAGGTCGAACTGGCGCGCGCCATCGCGTCGCAAACCTACA
>CAYNDG010000023.1:0-13425 GCA_964395805.1 uncultured Brevundimonas sp. | reverse complement strand
AGCTTCGCATCCGCTGGCACGGCGACCGGCCGCAGGACCTTCAGCCCCGCGCCTACGCCCGGCTGTCGAAACAGGGCACCTATGCCACCACCGTCACCCGGCCCGACCTGTTCCGCAACTATCTGAAGGAACAGCTGACCCTGCTGGCCGACGAGTATGACGCGACCTTCGAGGTCGGTCTGTCGCGCCTGGAAATCCCCTTCCCATATGTGCTGGACGGGGCCGAGGTGGCGCTGGACCGGTCGATGACGGCGGCGCTGGCCCGCTGGTTCCCGACCACAGAACTGGCCCATATCGGCGACGAGATCGCCGACGGCCTGTTCGACACCTCGGGCGATTTCCCGCTGTCCCACTTCGACGGCCTCCGGACCGACTTTTCGCTGGCGCGGCTGAAACACTACACGGGCACGCCCGTCGACGACGTCCAGTCCTATGTGCTGTTCACCAACTACAACCGCTATGTCGATGAGTTCGTCAGCTGGGCCATCGCCGAGCTGAAGCGGCCCGGCAGCCCCTATCAGACCCTGTCCTGCGCCGGCGGTATCGTGATCACGCGCGACACCCCCGATCCCGAGGCCGCGATCAGCGACACGGCCTGGAAGAAGCACCAGATGCCCGCCTATCACCTGACGGCGCCGGGGGCGAAGGGCATCACCCTGGTCAACATCGGCGTCGGCCCCTCCAACGCCAAGAACATCACCGACCACCTGGCCGTCACCCGGCCGCACGTCTGGCTGATGATCGGCCACTGCGGCGGCCTGCGCGCCAGCCAGTCGATCGGCGACTATGTGCTGGCCCACGCCTATCTGCGCGACGACCATGTGCTGGATGCGGTGCTGCCGCCGGACATCCCCATCCCCTCGATCGCCGAGGTCCAGCGCGCCCTCTATGACGCGACCAAGTCGGTCAGCGGCATGCCGGGCGATCAGGTCAAGCTGCGCCTCAGGACCGGCACGGTGGTGACCACCGACGACCGCAATTGGGAGCTGCGCTACACCCGCTCGGCCCTGCGCTTCAACCAGAGCCGGGCCGTCGCCATTGACATGGAGTCGGCCACCATCGCCGCCCAGGGCTATCGCTTCCGCGTGCCCTACGGGACCCTGCTGTGCGTGTCCGACAAGCCCCTGCACGGCGAGATCAAACTGCCGGGTCAGGCCAACCGTTTCTACGAAGGCTCGATTTCGGAGCACCTGCAGATCGGCATCCAGACCGTCGACCTGCTGCGCGAGGAGGGTGAGCGCCTGCATTCGCGCAAGCTGCGCGCCTTCGACGAGCCGCCGTTCCGCTAAGGGGAGGTTTTGCGCATCAGCTGCAGGGCAAAGCCGGTATAGGGCCGGGCGAAGGTCAGGAAGGACCGGATCCGGTCCGCCGTCGCCTCGATATAGGGGCGTTCGATCCGGTCGGGGTGGGCCGCCAGCCAGTCGCGGACTGCCCGGTCCATGGTCTCGGTATAGGCCTGCCAGGTGGCGTCGTCGGCCAGGTGGATGTCCAGCACCTCCAGCCCGGCGGCCCCGGCGGCGGCTGCCCAGTCCTCCAGCGGGGTACAGGCGTTGGTCAGGGCCATGACCCGCGCCAGCGGCTCGGGCGGGATTTCGGTCCAGTACAGGTCGCCCCAGACCAGCAGGCCCCCGGGCGCCAGATGGTTGGCCAGTTCGCGGAAGGCGTCGGTCGGGTGGCGGTGCTCTTCGCCCACCGGGTCGGTGGCCCCCACGGACAGGATCAGGTCCTGCGGCGGCAGATCCTCCAGCAGGGTCAGAGACCGCATCCGGCTGAGCGTCACCCGGTCCGCAACCCCCGCGGCGTGGATGCGCGACTGGGCCAGCGCCGCCACCGCCATATCGACCTCGACCGCCTCGACCTGCATGCCAAAGTCGCGGGCCAGACAGATGGCCAGGGCCGCATTGCCGGCCCCGATCTCCAGCGCCCTTCCCCCCGCTTTCGGCCGGGCGGGCGCGAGGAAGGCCCGGAAGGTCTCCAGCGTCAGGGCGTTGCAGACCTCGATCTCTTCGTAGGCGAGGCGGTGGAAATTCATGCGCATGGCCCAGCCGTAACGCCATGGCCTCGCATGACCACAAGAAAGCACTTTACATTTCAAAGTAGCTGAGGCATTCAGGGCTCACACACGGGGCGCAGTGCCCCGCCAAATGGAGGGAAGGGCCCATGCCCCATCACGACACCGCGTCCCCGCAGGACGACATCGCCTATATCCGCACCCTGGCCGAAGAGGGGCGTCATACACCCCTTCTGAACGGCCCGATCATGGTCGCCGCGGCCCTGATCTTTGGCGCTGCCAGTGTGGCCCAGTGGGCCGTTCAGACGGGCGTCGTGGACGTCAGCCCCTGGGCCCAGCTGTGGGTCTGGGTCGCCGCCGGCGGTCTGTTCGCCGTGGCGCTGTCCCTGCTGATCCGCCGTGCCAGCGCCAAGCCGGGCTACAGCTCGACCAGCAACCAGGCCGTGGGGGCCGCCTGGTCCGCCGTGGGCTTTGGCATCTTTGCGAGCTGGGTCGCCTTCCTGGCGGTCGGGCTGGCGAACGGAGACTGGACCCTGATGCGGGCCATGCCGATCATCGTCTTTGCCGCCTACGGCTCGGCCTGGACGGTCGCGGGCACTATGGCGCGCAAGGGATGGATGAAGCTTACGGCGCTGGCGGCCTATGCGGGCGCGGCCCTGCTGGGGGTCTTCATGGATACGCCGGTCGGCTATCTGGTCTTCGCGGCCCTGCTGGTGTTCGTCGCCCTGCTGCCCGGACTGGCGCTGATGCGCCAGGAACCCCGGGAGGTCGTCTGACCATGGCGGACCTTCCTTCGGATGCGTTCGACATCAACGAGATCGACGACGTCATCCACGGCCGGGTCCGGCTGGGCATCATGGCCTATCTGTCCAGCGCGGGCATGGCGGACTTCAGCGATCTCAAGGCCCGACTGAAGACCACGGACGGCAATCTGTCGGTGCATCTGCGCAAGCTGGAGGAGGCGGGCTTCGTCGAAATCAGCAAGCGCTTCGTGGGGCGAAAGCCCCTGACGGAGGCGCAGCTGACCGATGCCGGCCGCACCGCCTTCATGGCCTATCTCGATGCCCTGTCCACACTGATCCCCCCCCGCTGACCGACACGACGAACCGTCACGGTGGCACCTCCGCCCGACTACGCTATGAGGAGGGCATGAGCGAGCGGCTGAGACGTTTTGAGGCGATCGACAACTTCCGCGACTTCGGCGACTACGCCGGGGTCGCGGGTCGGCATGTGCGGCCCGGGCGGCTGTTTCGCAGCGCCCATCAGGCGCGGGCGACCGAGGCGGATCTTGCGGCGCTCGAGGCCCTCGATCTCGGGGTCGTCGTCGATCTCCGCCGACCCGGCGAACGGCGCGGCCAGCCCAGCCGCCGCCCCCCGGGCTTTGCGGCCCGGCTGATCGAGAGCACCCACGACGACGGCGGCGAGGCGCCCCATATGACCTTCCTGAAGACCGCCGATCTGACCGAGGAGTCAGGCCGGACCTTCATGACCGACACCTATCGCCGCCTGCCGTTCGAGGCGTCGCACATCGACCTGTTCCGCCGCTATTTTGAAGCCCTGGCCGACAGCGACCGGCCCGTACTGATCCACTGCGCGGCGGGCAAGGACCGGACGGGTCTGCTGGCGGCCCTGACCCATCATCTGCTGGGGGTCAGCCACGATGACCTGATGGCCGACTACCTGCTGACCAATACCGCAGTCGATCTGGAGGGACAGGCCGGCTTTGTCGCCGAACGGCTGAAGGCCCTGACGGGACGCACGGCATCGCATGCGGCGGTCGTCGCCTTTCTGGGCGTGGCGCCCGAATTTCTGGACGCGGCCATCGCCGAGATGACAGCGGCCCATGGGTCGGTCGACGGCTATCTGGCCGAGGCGCTGGGCATCGATACGGCCCGGCGCGACCGGATCCTGGAGCGGCTGTCGGCATGATCCGGCCATGGGCGGTGCGGCGGGCACGCGCCCTGCCGTGGCGCGATCCGCTCGCGGTGCTGCAGGCCATTGGTGCGCGCGACGGCACGCTCGGCCTGTTCAGCGGAAGGGGTGGCCGGGTGCTGATCGCCACCGCCCCGGATGCCGTCCGCCAGGTCGACGACGACGCGGCAGAGGTCGCGGCCCTGCTGGATGACCCGTCCTGGGCCGAAGGGGCGGTGCAGCTGCTGGCCTATGACGGGGGCGCCCGTCCGGCGACGGGGCCCAGGCCGTCGGTCTGGCCGGACCTGATGGCGGCGCGCTATCCGGCGTGGCTGGTGTTCGAGACCGCGACCCGGACCCTGACCAGCGTGGGCCGGGGCGTGAACGCGGCCGGAGCAGAACAGGCCCTGGACGAGGCCGGCCGTTGGCTGCAGGCAGTGCCACCCGGGGCCGTCACTGGTGGCCCCCTTTCCGCAACCTTTGAGGCCGAGGGCGAGGAGGAAGGCTACCGCACCGCCGTGGCCGATGTGGTTGCCCGGATAACAGCGGGGGAGCTGTTCCAGGCCAATATCGCTCGCAGCTGGGCCGGTCGGCTGAAGGCGGGGGCCGACCCGCTGGACGTCTTCCTGCGGCTGGCCCGGAACAGTCCGGCCCCCTATGCAGCCTTCTGGCGGGTGGGAGACAGGGCGCTGGTGTCCAACTCGCCCGAGCTGTTCCTGACGCTTGAGCCGGGTGGACGGATCGAGACCCGGCCGATCAAGGGAACCCGCCCGCGCCGCACAGATCCGGCTGCGGACCGCGCGGAGGTCGAGGCCCTGCTGGCATCCGCCAAGGACCGGGCCGAGAATCTGATGATCGTCGACCTGATGCGCAATGATCTGTCGCGGGTCTGCGAGCCGGCCTCGGTGCAGGTGGAGCGGCTCTTTGCCCCGGAGTCCTATGCCAATGTCCACCATCTGGTCTCGACCGTCAGCGGCCGCCTGTCGCCGGGTCAGGGCGTGGGTCAGGTGATGGCCGCGACCTTTCCGCCGGGGTCGATCACCGGCGCGCCGAAGCATCAGGCCATGAAGGTCATTGCCGGGCACGAGCCGCCGCGCGGACCGTGGTGCGGAAGCCTGGTGCTGCGGGAGGAGGGGCGCGTGACCGCCTCGGTGCTGATCCGCACCCTCGCCTTCGAGCGGCGGGAGGGGCGGTGGCACTGGCGGACCCAGGCCGGCGCCGGGATCGTCGCCGACAGCGAACCGGAGGCCGAGGCAGCCGAGGTCTTGTCCAAGATCGCGGCGATCCGGCGGGCGCTCACAGAGCCCTAGGGGGCGAGCGTCACCCGCTCTACCGTTCGGGGCCGCAGGTAGAAGGTGTGCGAAAAGGTCGTGATCCCCGGCAACATGTAATCGACCGGAGAGTCGTAGTTGTAGACCGACTCGGACATCACGACGCTCTCGCCGATCGCGATCAGGCCGGCGGGCACGGTGATGGTGCTGCCGACGGCGCGCGCGGTCATGCCACTGCCCCGGCTCCAGTCAATGCGGACCGTGCTGGCGTCGATCCGCCGGGCGCTGGAAACCCGCAGACTCATGCCCGAGGCATTGAAGGGGGCCATGATCAGCTCGCCGATCTCGAAGATGTCGTCGATCTCGCCACGGGTGACCTGTTCGCGCTGGGCGATCAGATCGGCGACCATGGCGGCCGAGTGCCCGGCCCGCTTCTGCGCCATATAGCCCTGACAGAATTCGGCGAGGCCGAAGTAGAAGAAGATCATGACCGGTGCCAGCATGGCGAACTCGACCGCGGACACCCCGCGGGTGTCCCCGCCCAGCCGGTACCATGAACGAAGGCCAGGGCGTCGCCTGCTCATTGCCATGGCTCGTTGCGGAAGGCGGTGGTGGCCGTCAGGATCGCCTTGCCGTCGCCCATCCGGTCCAGACCCTGCGAGAGGAAGGGCGTCACCAGCTGGTGGCGATACCAGGCCCGAACCAGCATCAGACTGCCGGGGTCGCCATTGTCATAGCCGAGGCCCGCCTCGCTGAATGTACCGCCCGCCGTGGGATCGGGGGGATTGGGATTGGTGAACTGGGGAATTTCGCGGACGTCGACGGTCACCCGGGCGGTGCAGTTGCTGGAGAAGATACTCATCCGGTCGCACATGGCGGTCTTGAACCGGTCGGCCGTGAATCCCTGGCTGTTCGCCTGGCCGGTCCGGACCAGACGGCCGGTCTCGATCACGGCATTCTCGAGTACGGAATCGAGCACAAAGACGAAGGCCAGCTCGAGCACGGCGAACATCATGAAGAAGAAGGGCATGGCCACCATGGCGAACTCGACGGCGGTCGAGCCGCGACGCGCCGCAAGAAAGCGGTCAAACGCCTTTCGCGAGCGGGCCACAGCAAGCATCGTCAGGGATTGTCGGCCGAGCGCAGGCTCGGCGAGCAGGTGGTGCCACAGGCCATTTCGGTCACCTGACCTCCCCGCCAGACGCGAACCTGGCCGGAGTCTCCGGCGCTGACGACGACGCGGCTCTGGAAGACGGTCCGGCCGATGCTGTCGACCGCGACGATCTCGGTGACGCCATAGCCCTTGCCGGTGACAAACAGGGTCCGGGAGTCGACGACGGTGATGTCGGCAATCTGGGGGTTGCCCACGATCACGGATCCGGCCGGCGCGCGCAGCTGGACACGGGCGGTCTGGTCGATGTCGACGCGCAGCGGGTCCTGGGCCAGGGCCGGGGCGGCCAGGGTCGAGGCGACGAGCGCCCCGGCGGCGACCATCAGGGAACGGGTCATGGGGGAGCGGGGCATTCTGGAGCGGGGCATGGGGCCTGTCTTCCATTTCATCAGCGCGCCCGCATCAGGCGCGCGCGAGGCCCCACGGGACCATTTATTCCTCAAGAAAGGCTGAAGACGGCCGGGCCAGCGGAATCAAAGTAAAAATCTCGGTAACCATGAATGCATCAAACAACGACGTTCACTTTACTTGTCCTTAAGCGGTGACGTGCATGATGAGCGTGTAGGGGGTCAAGCGGGCATAACCGAAGACCCTGATGGTGCAATCGTTAGCTCGCTCAAGAAAAAGGACTATCCAATGACCAAGTTCATCTCGCGTTTTGCCAAGGACGAATCCGGCGCCACGGCCATCGAGTACGGCCTGATCGCGGCCCTGATCGCCGTTGTCATCATCTCGGCCGTGACCGCGCTCGGCACGACCATCAAGACCAAGTTCAACGAAGTCGTCACCGGCATGGGTGGCACCGCCGGCGCCTAATCGCCGACGCGTCTTGGAACTGACGGGGGCCGGAGCGGCGACGCTCCGGCCCCTTGTCGTTGGCGGGGTTCGCGAGGGGCAGGGAAACCCCGTTTTAACGCGTCCCGTGCGAGGGTCCGGTCATGGACACACTGACCCTGATGCTTCTGGCGTCCCTGCCCGCCCTGGTGATCATCGCCGGGCTCAAGGACCTGACGTCCATGACCATTCCCAACTGGATCTCGCTGATACTGATCGGGGCCTTCTTTCCGACGGCCCTGGCTGTGGGCCTGCCGCTGTCGACGGTGGCCGCCCATGTCGGCGTGGCCATACTGGCCCTGTTCGTGGGGGCCGGCATGTTCGCCCTGCGCTGGATCGGCGGCGGCGATGCCAAGCTGATGGCGGCCTCGTGCCTGTGGCTGGGTGTATCCGGCTCTGGCTACTTCCTGCTCTGGACGGGCATCGCCGGCGGGGTCTTCTGCCTCGCCCTGATCTTTGCCCGGTTCCACGCCCGTCCGTTCCTGCTCGGGGCGCCCGGCTGGGTGTCGCAGCTGATGGAGCCCAAGGGCGACATTCCCTATGGGGTGGCGATCGCGGCGGGGGCCCTGCTGGCCTATCCCGCCAGTGCGATGGTCGAGCGCTTCGCCGCCGGCTTCTGAGCCGCAACTCCGTTTGAATCCGGGCTTAGGGGAGCGTTAACTCGCGCCCTTCATGGTCGTTAACGGTCAGGTTGCCCGAGGCATGATTCGGGGTGACCGCTCGCCGTCGGAGACCCTGGATGAAGCCCGCCCGTATCGTCGTGATCTGTGTTGCGGCCATCTCTGCCATCGGCCTCGCCCTCGTGGTGCGCACGATGGGCTCGTCCACGGGCCAGCCGACCACACCCGCCGCCGCCCAATCCCCCGCCGGGCCGACCGAGCCGATGGCCAAGGTGCTGGTCGCGGCCAAGGATCTTCAGGCCGGCAGCCGCCTGACCGCCGCCGACATGGTCTGGAAGGACTGGGCCGTCAGCGCGGTTGATGCCAGCTATGTCACCGATGGCACGGTGCCGATCCCCGCGAGGGGTGAGGCGGAAACCGAGGCCCGGAAGCCGGACGGCGCGGTGGCGCGCGTGACCCGGGCGGCCACCGAGGCCGTCACCCAGGCCTCCAAATCCGATTTTGTCGGCGCCGTCGTGCGCGAGACCATCCTGGCCGGGGAACCGATCGTGGCGCGCAAGGTCGTGCCGGCCGGGGACAGCGGCTATATGGCCGCCTATCTGGAGCCCGGCATGCGGGCCATGGCCATCCGCGTTACGGTCGAGACCGCCGCGGGTGGCTTCATCCTGCCGGGCGACCGGGTCGATGTGCTGCTGACGCGCGAGACCAATCTGTCCAATATGGGCGCCCAGGAGGGCGACCGTCCGCGCTTTGCCTCCTCCACCGTCCTGCAGAACGTCAAGGTTCTCGCCATCGACCAGGCGACCCGCGTCTCCGACAGCGAGCAGGCGGTCGTGGGCGCCACGGCGACCCTCGAGGTGCGGCCCGGCGATGCCGAGGCCCTGGCGCTGGCCAAGTCCGAGGGGGAGCTGAGCCTTGTGTTGCGCTCCTATGCCGACACCGGCGGTCCGTCCGGACGTGTCGGGGCCATGCCCAGTGCCCAGGGGGGCACGGTGCGGGTCTATCGCGGCGGTGAAACCGAAGTGGTGGTGGTCCCATGAGCCCGATGACGCGACTGTTGAGAAACGGCGCCAAGGCCCTTGCGGTCGCGGCGACGCTGGTGCTGGGACTGTCCCTGACCGCCCCGCCGGTTCTGGCCCAGAGCCGCGAAGTGGTGACCATGGGTACCGGCACGCGCCTGGTCAGCCTGCCGCGCGGCACGTCGATGGCCGTCGACCTGCCCAATGACGCCCGCGATGTGATTGTCTCCAATCCGACGGTCGCCGAGGCGGTTCTGCATACCCCGCGTCGCATCACCATCATTGGTCTGGCGCCCGGCGAGACCGATGCTGTGTTTCTGGACGCCGCCGGTCGCTCGATCCTGACGTTGCGCATCCGCGTCGATGCGGGCGTCAGCGCCCTGCAGGACACCCTGAGCCGTGTCCTTCCCGGCACCGACGTCCGGGCCGAGGCCGTCAATGACCGGATCCTCCTGACCGGAACGGTCTCCAGCCCCGGCGAGGCGGATCGCGTGACCCAGATCGCCAGTGCCTTTGTCGATGCGCCGGAGAAGGTCATCAATATGATGACCATCACAGGATCGGACCAGGTGATGGTCCGGGCCCGGGTGATCGAGGTCCAGCGAACCGCCATCAAACAGCTGGGTCTGGACGTCACGGCCATTCTCGACACGGTCGGCGACGGGCTGCAGCTGACCAATGCCGCGACCTTCGCCGTGTCCGGCAGCCAGCTGGGCGGGGGCAATATCCGTTACACGGACGCCAACAATGACGGCGAGGGCCTGACCGGGACGTTGCGCGCTTTCGAACGGGCCGGGCTAGTCCGGGTACTGGCCGAGCCCAACGCCACCTCGGTGTCGGGCGAGAATGCCGAATTCCTCGCCGGTGGCGAATTTCCGGTGCCGGTCGGTCGCGACGACCGCGGCAATATCCTGATCGAGTTCAAGCCCTATGGGGTGCGGCTGGCCTTCCGGCCGATCGTGCTGTCCGGCGGCCGTATCTCGCTGCAGCTGTCGACCGAGGTGTCTGAGCTGACCACCTCGGGCGCCTTTACGCTCGGCGGTACCGCTGACAATGCCTTGGTGATCCCGGCGCTCAATGTGCGGCGCGCCTCCTCGACCGTTGAACTGCCGTCGGGCGGCTCGCTTATGATCGCCGGCCTGCTGCGGGAGGACACCCGCCAGAACATCGACCAGCTGCCCGTCCTGGGCGACATCCCGGTCGCCGGGGGGCTGTTCCGCTCACGGGACTATCTGTCGAACGAGACGGAGCTGGTGATCATCCTTGAGGCCTATGTCGTTTCCCCCACCCGTCCTGACCGGCTGCAGACCCCGGCCGACGGCATGACAATCGCGGGCGACGCCTCGTCCCTGCTGTTCGGCCAGCTGACCCGCACCTATGGCCCGCCCCGTCAGACGGGTGACGAGGCACCGGCCCGCTGGGTGGGTCCGGTCGGCTATGTGATCGAATGAGGCCGGACATGACTGTACGCTCTTCCCGAACCCTTCCGGCCCTGATGGTCGCAGCGACAGCCCTCGCCCTTTCGGCCTGTGGCGGCGGCAGCGCCGGCATCACCCCCCTGACCCCGATTTCGCAGTACTACATGCAGGTGGAGCCGGGGCTGGACCGCATTGCCCTGGTCGTCCACGACGCCGGGATGTCGGCCAACCAGACGGCGGCCATCGACGCCCTCGTCCAGCGCTACTGGGCGACCGGCGTCGGCGGCGTGCTGATTCAGGCCCCGGGCGGCGGCGATGCTGCCGCGACGGACATGGCCTGGTCGGTCAAGGCGGCCCTGACCGCGCGCGGCGTGCCCGAGGAGCGCATCCGGGTCGAGGGCTACAGCGCCCCGGACCCCCGCGCTCCGGTGCTGGTCGGCTTCGACATCGTCCAGGCGATCATTCCGGACTGTTCTGCGGTGAACGGGCGGGGCCGGCCGCGCTACACCAATGCGCCGTCGCCGGGGCTCGGCTGTGCGGTCACGGCCAATATGGCGGCCCAGATCGATGATCCGCGCGACATTGTGCGCCCGCGCACCATGACCCCGGCTGACTCCGGACGGGCGGCGGTCGTCTTCCAGAACTATCGGGCCGGCCAGCCGACGTCGGCCCCCCAGGACGCGCTGGTCAGCGGTCGCATCGCGCGAGCGGTGGAATAGGGACCTCATGAACGCCGCACCCTTTCCTCGCCACGATGACAGTCTCGAGATCGGCCTCGACGAGGCCTTCGACCTGGACATGAGCTATGCCGGCCAGCCGGAGCGCCCGCTCGCGCCGGCCGCGCCGGCTGCCGCCCCTCACCAGCCCCTCCAGTTCACGGCGCCGATCGGCAGCGGGCCGGTCGAAGCTCCGGCCGCGAGCTTTCCCGCGCCCCTTCCGGAGACAGGACCCTCCTTCAATCCCGTGGGGGAGCTGGTGGCCGGGGCGTCGGCGGCCCTTGCGCCTGCGGGCTCGACCGTCCCGGACCTGACGCCCGTCCCGGCCTATGGCCAGAGCGATCCATCCGGCGTGTCCATTCCGCGCATCGCCATCCATGTGTTCGCCGAGCGTCAGGACACGCTGGCGGCCGCGGACCGGGCGGGCAAGGACCGGCGCATGTCGCGCGCCACCACCCATATCCGCGTGGGCGGCATACCGGCGGCCATCGAGACCTATGCGCATGAGCCGACGCCGCCCCTGATCATCGTCGAATGCCTCAAGGACCCCCACAGTCTGCTGGCCGAGATCGACAGCCTGGCCGAGGTCTGCGACCCTGGCACCAAGGTGGTGGTGATCGGGGCCACCAACGACATCCTGCTGTTCCGCGAGCTGATGCGGCGGGGTGTCAGTGAGTATCTGGTCGCGCCGCTGCAGTTGATCGCGGCCATCGGCGGCCTGTTCTCCGACCCGGCCCAGCCGTTCGTCGGGCGGTCCATCGCCTTTGTCGGTGCGCGCGGCGGGTCCGGTGCCTCGTCGATCGCCCACAACACCGCCTATGCGATGAGCGAACGGATCGGGGCCAATACGGTCATCGTCGACTATGATCTGCCGTTCGGCACGGCAGGGCTCGACTTCAACCAGGACCCCCTGAACGGCGTGGCCGATGCCCTCAGCCAGCCGGATCGTCTGGACGCCACCCTGCTGGACCGGATGATGGTCCGCTGCACCGACAAGCTCAGCCTGTTCGCGGCGCCGGCCACCCTGGACACCGACTGGGACATTTCGGTCGAGGCGTTCGAGGAGGTAACCAGCCGCATCCGGGCGACCGCCCCCTTCGTCGTGCTGGACCTGCCCCACATCTGGGGCAGCTGGATGCGGCAGACCCTGATCTCGGCCGATGAGGTGGTCGTGGTCGCCACGCCCGACCTCGCCTCGCTGCGCAATGCCAAGAATATGATCGATCTGGTTCGTCAGGGTCGGCCCAACGATGCGCCGCCGCGGCTGGTGCTGAACCAGGTCGGCGTGCCGGGACGTCCCGAAATCCCCGCCAAGGATTTCGGGGCCGCGCTGGGGGTCCATCCCAGCCTCATCATCCCGTTCGAACCCAAGGTGTTCGGAACAGCGGCCAACAACGGCCAGATGGTTCTGGACCTGAAGGACAAGTCAAAGTCCGCCGCCGCCTTCCAGACCCTGGCCCAGATCGTGTCCTGCCGCGAACTGCCCGCAGTGGCCGGCTCCGTGACCAAGGGCGGATCCCTGTTCGGCCGCTTGTTCAGAAAGGGCTGAGGGTCCGGTGTTCGGCAAACGCACACAGTCCGTAACGCCGGGGGGTGCCGCGCCCCGTCCGGCGCCTGCTGTCCCCGAGCCTGCCGCACCGACCCCGAAGCCCGGCATCCAGACCGAGGCCTTTGCCTTCGGCTTTGACCAGGAAGACGCGGCCCTCGCCCCGGCGGCCGCCCCGGCGGAAGCCCCGGTCGGGCCCGCGCCCTCGCTCCAGGCAGACCGTCTCGACGCCCTTGCGGCACGTCCCCGCCCCGGGGCCGAAGCTCCCCAGCGCCCCGGAGGCGGCGAGGCCTCACGTGCCAGGGGTGCCGGGCCCCGTGCGACGCCCGCCTTCGAGCAGATGAAAAAGGTCCAGACGGTCACCGAGATCGCCCGCGAGCAGCCCGACTATTACCACGCGACGAAGACGACCATCTTCAACGCCTTGATGAACACCATCGACCTGTCGCAGCTGGCCCAGCTGGACCAGAAGGCGGCGTCCGAGGAAATCCGCGACATCGTCGCCGAACTGGTGGCGATCAAGAACGTCTCCATGTCGGTGGCCGAGCAGGAGCACCTTGTCCAGGACATCGTCAATGATGTGCTCGGCTACGGCCCGCTGGAGCCGCTGCTGGCGCGCGACGACATCGCCGACATTATGGTCAATGGCGCCGGCCGGGTGTTCATCGAGGTCAATGCAAGGTCCAGCTGACCAATGTCCGCTTCCGCGACAACACCCAGCTGATGAACATCTGCCAGCGGATCGTGAGCCAGGTCGGCCGTCGCGTCGACGAAAGCTCTCCGATCTGTGATGCCCGCCTGCCCGACGGATCGCGCGTCAACGTCATCGCCCCGCCGCTGGCCATCGACGGCGCCACCCTGACGATCCGGAAGTTCAAGAAAGGCAAGCTGACGATGAAGAATCTGGT
>CAYNDG010000022.1:6687-13429 GCA_964395805.1 uncultured Brevundimonas sp. | reverse complement strand
GCATGGGTGCGGCGGGCGCCGGGGCGGCGGCGGCGGGAGCCGCTACCGGAGCCGGGGCGGCCGCATAGGTCACCGGGCCGGCGGCCACAGTCAGCTCGCGGGCCACGCGGATCTTCAGCTCGCCGCGCTCGACCTCGATCTCGGAGAGCTCGGTCTCCTTGAGGATATCCGCCAGCTGGCGGACCAGGGTGGTGTCGATTTCAGCGTCGTTCGGCAACTTCTTTACAGCCATCAGTGGGTGACCTTCATACTGGATATTCAACGAGCGGCGGCGTCGGCGCGTTCCTGCGCCAGCCTCAGCGCGGCCTTGACCGCCAGCTCGTAACCATGGGGGCCGAAGCCCGAAATAATGCCGGTCGCGACCAGCGAGACATAGGAATGGCGCCGGAATTCTTCCCGCGCCGCCGGATTGCTCAGATGACACTCCACGACGGGAATGTCCAAGGTCTTGAGCGCATCCAGCAGGGCAATCGACGTGTGGCTGAAGGCCGCCGGATTGATCACCAGTGCCCGAGCGGTGCCCCGCGCCTCGTGAATCCATTCGACCAGCTGACCCTCATGGTTCGATTGCCGGAAGACCACCGGCACGTCGCCTGCCGCCGCCACGCACAGGGCCTCGATGTCTGCCAGGGTCTCGCGCCCATAGATGTCCGGCTCACGCTCTCCCAGCAGGTTGAGGTTCGGGCCGTTCAGAACGTGGAGGGCGAGGGTCTCGGGCATTGCGCTCATGAAAAGGGCGGTCCGACCGGAATCGGACCTGCCTTTTAGCCGAGGCGGTGCGGTTATCAAACCGCGCGCGTGAAAGATTGCCCCTGCGGCAACCGGGCACGGCAGAGCGCGTCGTCCCGGCCTCTGGCGTCCCCTTTCGGAATGCGGCAAGGGGGCGGGCAAATCACCTCCCCGGAGACTGCCGTGGACCGCCTCAGACAGATTGTGACGTCGCCCCGGACCGAGCGATTCATTCTCGTCCTGATCATTCTGAATGCGATCACCCTCGGGCTGGAGACCAGTGCCTGGGTGATGGACCGCATCGGCCCGGTGCTGCTGGTGCTGGACAAGGTCGTGCTGGCCGTCTTCGTGGTCGAGGTCGTGGCCCGGATCGCCGTGCATCGGGTGGCCTTCTTCAAGGACCCCTGGAGCCTGTTCGACCTTGCCGTCGTAACCATCGCCCTCGTGCCGGCGGCCGGGCCGTTCTCGGTCCTGCGCGCGCTGAGGATCCTGCGCGTGTTGCGCATGATAACCATCGTGCCGTCGCTGAAGCGGGTGGTCGGCGCCCTGATCAGCGCCCTGCCGGGCATGGGGTCGATCGTCCTGCTGATGGGGCTGATCTTCTATGTGGCGTCGGTCATGGCGACCAAGCTATTCGGCGCGGACTTCCCCCAGTGGTTCGGCTCGATCCCGTTGTCGGCCTATTCCCTGTTCCAGATCATGACGCTGGAAAGCTGGTCGATGGGCATCGTGCGGCCGGTGATGGAGGTCCATCCCTATGCCTGGATGTTCTTCGTGCCCTTCATCCTGTGCACGACCTTCACCATGCTGAACCTGTTCATCGGCATCGTCGTCAACGCCATGCAGGCCGAACACGAGGAAGAGGCCAGGGCCGAGCGGCACAAGCTGGAGGAGGATCTGCGTCTGGCCAGCGAGGAGCGTCAGCAGGTCCACGCCGAAGACGTGGCCGAGATGGCCGCCCTGCGCGGTGAACTGGCCGAGCTGCGGCGCGCCATGACCGATCTGACCACCAGCCTGACGCGCCGCCCCGGCTAGCTGGAGGCCGCCTCGACGGTATGCTACCCGGGCCTCTTGCCGATGAAGGACGCTGCCGTGCTGCATATCCAGGTCAATGGCGAAGACCGCGACGTCACTGCCACCACCCTGACCGCCCTGGTCGAGGAACTGGGCCTGGACCCCCGCAAGGTCGCCATCGAGCGCAACCTCGAGATCGTGCCGAAGTCCCTGCATGCCACCACCACCCTGACCGACGGCGACCGCATCGAGATCGTCCAGTTCGTCGGCGGGGGGTGAATTTGGCGCCGCGCCTCTTTTGCAAGATGCGCGGGCGGCCTAGGTGTCGCCCATGACTGATACACACTCCGACACCTGGACCGTTGCCGGTCGCACCTTCTCCTCGCGGCTGATCGTGGGGACCGGCAAATACGCTGACTATGCCCAGAACGCGGCGGCGGCCGAGGCGGCGGGGGCGGAGATCGTCACCGTGGCCCTGCGCCGGGTGAATCTGTCCGATCCCAGCCAGCCGATGCTGGTCGATTACGTCAAGCCCGACCGCTTTACCTATCTGCCCAATACGGCCGGGTGTTTCACCGGCGAGGATGCGGTGCGGACGCTCAGGCTGGCGCGCGAGGCGGGCGGCTGGAATCTGGTCAAGCTGGAGGTCCTGTCGGACACGCCCCACCTCTATCCCGACATGCCCGAGACGCTTCGGGCGCTGGAGATGCTGGTCAAGGACGGCTTTGACGTCATGGTCTATTGCACCGATGACGTGGTCATGGCCCGCCATCTGGAAGAGGCCGGGGCCGCCGCCATCATGCCCGCCGCCGCGCCGATCGGCTCGGGTCTGGGCATCCAGAACCGGGTCAATGTGCGGCTGATCGTCGAACAGGCCAGGGTGCCGGTGCTGGTCGACGCCGGGGTCGGCACGGCCTCTGACGCGACCATCGCCATGGAACTGGGCTGCGACGCTGTGCTGATGAACACCGCCATCGCCGAGGCCAAGGACCCGATCCGCATGGCGCGCGCCATGAAGCATGCGGTGATCGCGGGGCGCGAGGCCTATCTGGCCGGGCGCATGCCCAAGCGGCGCTACGCCAGCGCCTCGTCCCCGCTCAGCGGGTTAATTTAGGGGCCTGATCTAGCGCGCGGCAGCGATGGCCTGGGCGATGGCCTCGGGCGCATTGCTGGCGCTGGCCCGGCCGTTGATGAAGAAGGTCGGGGTGCCGTCCATGCCGACCGCCCCCGCGCCCGCCTGAACATCTGCCAGAATGCGGCTGATTGACGGAGCATTCAGCGCCGCGCCGCCCGGGCCGGTATCGACACTGTTCTCGGCCAGGATGCGATCAATGACCTCATGCGACAGGGCCCCCTCGGCCATCAGGGCCTGATGGACCGCCAGATATTTGCCCTGGCTGTGGGCGACCAGTGCCGCGCGCGCGGCGTGCTGCGAGACGGTGCTGCTGCCGGCGTCGAGGATCGGCCATTCGCGGAACACGAAGCGGACGTCGGGGTGGGTGCGCATGAGTTCGATGACGCCGGGCGCCGCCGTCTTGCAGTAGGGGCAGCGGTAATCGAAATATTCGACGACGGTGACCGCTGCGTCGGGCGGGCCGAACACCGGCTCGCCCGGTCCCGGTTCCAGCACCTGGGGCAGGGCGGCGATCCCGGCATTCAGGCGGTCAATCCGCTGGGTCGCGGCCTGCTGGTCGCGCGCCTGAACCATTTCGTCGAGGATATGGGGGTTTTCGACCAGATAGGTCCGCACCCGCGTCTCGAACCCGCCGCCAAAGCTGGCCCAGACCGACAGACCGAGCGCGACCACAGACACCGCCATGGCCGCCTGCACGCCATGCCGGGCCAGCCAGCCAGGCGAAGCCGCGGGTGCGGGGGGCGGCTGGACGGCTTCGGGTGCAACAGCAGGCTTGCGCGCGGCGCGGCGCTTCGGGGCGGGCGGTGTGTCGGTCATACGGTCTCTAGTTCACGCGTTCCGGAGGCAGGACCCCTGTTGGGCGCCTGGCCGTCGATTCGTCCAGCACCCTGAGGTCATCCATGGTCGCGCCGGAAGACAGGATGATGTCCATGGCGCGGCGCCATTCCATTGACCCCGGCTCCAGCATGTCGCGGGCACGAAGGGCGAACTGGGTGGCCTCTTCCCTGCGGCCAATAGCGAAATGGTATTCCGCCGAGGCCAGCCGCGCCTCGCCCTCCCTGCCCAGCTGGGAATAGGCTTGGCCCAGCAAGCGCCAGGCCATGGGGTTGTCATGCTCCAGCACCGTGGCCTGCTTCAGTTCGCCGACCGCCCGCTCCAGCAGGTCATTGCTGCGCGATTCCAGCAGGGCATGGCCCAGGTTGATGCGCAGCAGGGGGGCTTCGGGCATCAGGTCGACCGAGCGCTGATGCGCCTCGATAGCCTCGACCGGCCGGCCTTCCTCGAAATAGATCTGGCCTTTCAGCTCCCAGAAGAAGGGATTCTCTGGCTGCTCTTCGATCAGGGCGTCGATCGCCGCCAGCGCCCGGTCGGTCTGGCCGTCCCGGAACCAGGCAATCGTACGGGCATAACGGGCGGGCAGGGAGATGTCGCTCTCGGGATATTCGCGCAGGGTGATGCCCGGATGATCCATGAAGGCCCGAATCTTGGCGATGATCAGGGCGTGCTGGGCCATCCGCTCAGGGCTGTCGACCTCGTTGTAGTAGGGAGATGACTCGACGGGTCGGCGCAGATTCTCGATCCGTTGCGACGACAGCGGGTGGCTGCGGAAATAGGGGAAGCGCCGGGCCTCCGAGAAAACCTCCTGGGAGCGGAAATTCTCGAAGAACTCGACCAGTCCGCGGCCGGAAATGCCGGCGGCCTCGAGGGCGCGTGCCGCAGTGATGTCGGCTTCGCCTTCCTGGCTCTGCATATAGCGCAACGCGCCCAGGGTTCCGAAATACTGGCTGGAGGCCATCAGCAGGGCGGCGGCGTCCGGGGCACCGGCCACGGCAGCCAGGGCCCCGAGTGCCATGGTCATCAGAAAGGGCTGCATGCCCGCCTGCTGCACGCCGTCGCGCAGGGTGTGGCGGTTGCGGATGTGTCCGCCCTCGTGGGCAATGACGCCCAGCAGCTGGTTGGGATTGTCGGTCTCGAGGATCAGGCCTGTGTTCAGCCCCATGATCCGGCCACGCGTGGCAAAGGCGTTCAGGGACGGGTCATTGACCAGCAGGATGGTCATCTCGTCCGGCTCCAGTCCCATGGCCCGGAACACCGGCTCGGACCAGTCGTGGATGATGCCCTCGATCTCGGTATCGCGGATGATGCTCTGCGCCTGGGCGTGCGCGGGCAGGGCCAGCACGGCCGCTACGGCGACGGCCACACCGGTCAGGCGGGATACAGTACGCTTAAGCCAGCTCAAGATGCGCTCCTGTCCGACGGCGACCAGCCCGGCCGCCCTTTTCCGGGATCGTCATTGGTCGCCGGACGACAAGGCCAAACAATGACCGAGCCGCCCGGGACCTCATGCAATGATCATCCCCCGGATGGGGGTGTCAGGTCAAAGGCGCCACCACCCGCGTTTCGGCTTGGGCGGAGGGGCCGTGATCTGGTTCGGGTCGCTGGCCAGGATTTCCTCGACATCGACCGTCTTGCGCGGCGGCGTGGGCTTGCTGACCACGACCTCTTGCGGGGCTTTCTCGACGACGGGCTCGGGTTCGACCGCAGCCTCTGGTTCGGCCGGCGTGGGCGGCACGGTCGTCTCGGCCTCGACTTCGATCGGAGCCTCGGCCGGGGCCTGCTCGTCGGTGGTCTCGGCGGTCGCCTTGCGGCGCACACGGCGGCGTTTCGGCGCGGGCACTGCGTCAGCCGCTCCCGTGACCGGCACAGAGGTTTCCGTATCGACCGGGGCGGCCACGGCGGTATCGACCGGTGCCTCGTCGATCATGCCCTCGTTGGCGGCACGGGCTTCGGCGGGCGTGTCAGCACGGGGGCTGGCGCTGTCGGACCCGGAACGGTCCCGATCCCGGCCGCGACCCCGGCGACGGCGACGACGACGGCCGCCCTCGCGGTCTCCGTCGACTTCATCGGTAGCGGCCACGGCGTCCGGCCGGTCGCTGCGTTCGGCCCTCGAGCCGGCATCATCGCTGTCGCTCTCGGCCTGGGGATTGATCGGGTCGAACCAGACATAGGGATCCGCAAGGCTGGGCGTCCGTCCGCGCACCCAGACGAATCCATCGCGCTCGGCATCCTCGCGGACCCGGCGTCCGCCCCGACGACCCCGACGGCGGCGGCGGCCGCCCTCATCGCCATCGCCGTCGTCCTCGACCGGCCCGGGCGTCGGTGCGCGCGGGCGACCGCGTCCGCGACCGCGGCGGGCACCGCCCCGGTCGTCGTCCTCGTCTTCCGATTGAAGATCGGCCGCGTCGTCCTCTTCTCCGTCGTCCTCGTCCTCGTCGTCAATGTCATCGTCGACAAAGTCGTCTACGGGCAGATCGTCGACGGGCAGGGCCTCGGCCTCGGGCGCGACGAAATCGGGATCGGTCGTCAGACGCTCGATCGCATAGTCGCCCTGCGACAGGCTCTCGTCGACCGAGACCATGACCAGAACGCCGCGCGTCCGCGCGAGGTTGTCGAGGTAGGCGCGCTTGTGATTGAGCATATAAAGGGCGACCGCCAGGGGGACCTTGACGCCCACGGTGCCGGCGCCGTTCCTGCCGGCCTCAATGTCGACCGCTCGCAGCATCATCAGCGCCGCGGATTCGGCCGACCGGACCCGACCGGCGCCCTCGCAGTGGGGGCAGACCTCGGTCGCGCCCTCGATCACGCCCAGTCGACGCCGTTGGCGGCTGATTTCCATCAGGCCGAAGTCGGAAATCCGCCCCATCTGGATCCGGGCCCGATCCTTGGCCAGGGCATCCTTCAGGGCCTTCTCGACGGCCCTGTTGTTTTTCGACTCGTCCATATCGATGAAGTCGATGACGATCAGGCCGGCGAGGTCGCGCAGCCGCACCTGGCGGGCGATCTCCTCGGCCGCCTCCAGGTTGG
>CAYNDG010000022.1:6406-6638 GCA_964395805.1 uncultured Brevundimonas sp. | reverse complement strand
CGATGGCGACCAGGGCCTCGGTCTGGTTGATCACCAGATAGCCCCCGGACTTCAGGGGCAC
This sequence comes from uncultured Brevundimonas sp., assembly GCA_964395805.1. Lineage (GTDB taxonomy): Bacteria > Pseudomonadota > Alphaproteobacteria > Caulobacterales > Caulobacteraceae > Brevundimonas. Next base: position 6,577 of record CAYNDG010000022.1, on the reverse strand, counting down.
GACCGGCTGGTGGATCTGGGTGAGCAGGTCCTCAATGCCGTGGGTGGCGAACAGGGGCTTGGAGCCCTGGTAGAGATGCACCTTCTTCGTCTGGGCAGGCATCAGGACGCGCATGAAGTCACGGGCCTGCTTCCAGCCTTCGTAGCCCTCGACCTGGATGCCGTCGAAATC
>CAYNDG010000022.1:612-6330 GCA_964395805.1 uncultured Brevundimonas sp. | reverse complement strand
TGGTCTCGCGGATCGTCTCCCACAGACGCAGGAGATATTCATAGACGCGCTTGATCTCGGCCTTGGTGCGTTTGGCGCCGGCCGTGCGGATGATCAGCCCCATGCCCTTGGGCACGTCGAGCGCCGCCGCCGCCGCCTTGAGCCGCTTGCGGTCGGTGGCCTGGGTGATCTTGCGCGAAATGCCGCCGCCCTTGCCGGTGTTGGGCATCAGCACGCAGTAGCGGCCGGCCAGGGACAGCCAGGTGGTCAGGGCCGCGCCCTTGGCTCCACGCTCGTCCTTGACCACCTGCACCAGCAAGATCTGCCGGCGGCGGATTACATCCTGAATCTTGTACCGCCGCATCAGGCGGCGTTTCAGCCGCTCCTCGTCGGCCAGCTTGCCGTCGCTGTCGTGGTCCTCGTCCACCTCGCGCAGCTCGCCATCGTCGTCATCATCGGACGGGGAGCTCGACAGCTCGGCCATGATGGCTTCGCGGTCAGCGACCGGGATCTGGTAGTAGTCGGGATGGATCTCGTTGAAGGCGAGGAAACCGTGCCGGTTGCCGCCGTACTCGACAAAGGCGGCCTGCAGGCTCGGCTCTACGCGGGTGACCTTGGCGAGATAGATGTTACCGCGAAGCTGGCGGCGGGCCCGGGATTCGAAATCGAATTCTTCAACCTGGCGGGCTTCGACGATGGCGACGCGGGTCTCCTCGGGATGAGCCGCGTCGATAAGCATTGTCCTGGACATAAAGGGTCTTTCCTGGGCGCGCCGGTCCTCGCCCGTCGGGATCTGTCCCGACCGGTCGAGCGGCTCGCCGATTGAACTGAAGGGAATGGGCCCGGACGAACCCCGCGCAGGCGGTCAGGCCGTCTGCTGAGCGGACAGGTTCGGTCTCCGGAATCGAACGGGTCGAAAGGCCCATGGTCGTGTGTGTTCCTGGAACGCGGTTCGCGCCGGTCAGTCTGCCAGTCATCGGCATCCGCCGTCCGCGAGTCCGGCTCCGCCCTGTCGTCCGTCGGTCAGGCCGTGCGGACGTCAGAAGGGTGGGATCGGGGCTGCGGGTCGTACGTCCCGCACGGAGCGGGCCGCAACTGCAGCCCCCGGACAATAAGCACCCCCCGCGGGAATTGAAAGCGGCTTGCTCTTAACGGAATCCACAGAGGCCTGTGGCATGCAGGGGTAAACCGTAAATCGGTCCTGCATCCGGCTGTGGTTTCGACAGAATGCGCGCGACAGTGAAATTCGATCTGGCCCGATGGGGGCTCAAGGAATGGGCCATGACGGCCCTGGCCCTTGTCGTCTTCTGTGCCCTGCTGCTGACGGCAACCCGCGGACTCGCCCTTGGCGCCGAAGGCGAGGTTCTCAGGGTGCGATTTGGCGGGGATGCCCAGCGAACCCGTGTCGTCATCGACCTTGAGGCCTCGACGCGAGGCAATCTGGTGGAAGCCGGCGGGGCCGGCCGTCTGGTTCTGGACCTCGACAATGTCCGGGCCGGCCGGGGGCAGAGCGGCCAGGGCACGGGCCTGGTGCGTGCCTATCGCGTGGCCCAGGCCGGAAGTCGCTCCCGTATCGAGCTGGCGCTGGCATCAGGGGTTGAGGTCGAGCGTCGCTTTCTGCTTTCGCCCGGCGACGGGGTCGACCACTATCGCTATGTGATTGACCTGAAGGCCACGGGCGCGCCTGCGGCCACGCTTCCGGCACCGCGGGCATCTTCAGCCCCGGCGCCCCGCGGGCGCAGTGGTGACAGCCGACCGTTGATCGTCATCGATCCGGGCCATGGCGGCCGGGATCCGGGCGCATCAGGGCGGCAGTCCCGCGAGAGCGCTCTCACCCTTGCCGCGGGTCTCACGCTCAAGGCCGAGCTGGAGCGGACGGGCCGCTACCGCGTCATCATGACCCGTTCCACGGACACCTATGTGAGTCTGCCGCGGCGGGTCGAGATCGCCCGACAGGCGGGTGCGGATCTGTTCATTTCGCTGCATGCCGACGCGGGGCAGGATCCCGCCACACGCGGGGCCAGCGTCTACACCCTGTCCGAGCAGGGCGCCGGTCGCGCCGTGCGCGAGTTCACGGGCCGGGATGACTGGCATCGGGAGCTGCATCTTCCCGGGCAGGACCCGTCGGTTGATCGTATCCTTCTGGATATGACCCAGCGCTCGACCCAGAACCGGTCGGCGTGGTTCGCCCGCTCCCTGCTTGGTGAGATTGAGAGAACAGGGCATCCGATGTTGCGCCGGAGCCACCGTGACGCGGGCCTTGCGGTCCTTCTGGCACCGGACGTGCCTGCGGTCCTGCTCGAGATGGGCTTTGTCACCAATCCCGAGGATGAGGCCATCCTGATGGACGAGCGCCGCCGGCGGGCCCTGATGCAAGGTGTCGTGGCCGGCATCGATGCCTATTTCCTGACCCTCCAGAGTCCGACCCGCTATGCAGGAACGCCCCGGGCGGGCGGCACACCCTGACCACCAACTCGCCGGGTGGCAGCAGACGCAGGGCCTTTCGCAGGGCGCCGACGCGGGCTAAACCTCCCCCGGAGTGGTCCTGTCGGAGTGAGCGGTGAAGATAGCCGAACGTTGGTTCGTCATGGCGGGAATCGGCCTTCTGGGCGCGATTGCCCTGGCCGGGCTGGTGGTCACCGTATATGCGGCCTGGCTGTTCCATGACCTGCCCGATGCCACCGAACTGTCCGATTACCGGCCGGCGACGGCGACCCGCGTCTATGCGGGCGACGGCACCCTGATCGGCGAATTCTCGGAAGAGCGCCGTATCTATGTGTCGTACGACCAGATCCCGCCGGTCGTCATCCAGGCCTTCCTCGCGGCCGAGGACCGAAACTTTTTCAGCCACGGCGGAGTCGATGTCTCTGGCCTCGGCCGGGCGATGTTCAAGAACATCTTCAACGTCGCGACCGGGCGCCGACTTGAAGGCGGGTCGACCATCACCCAGCAGGTCGCCAAAAACATCCTGCTGACCAATGAGACCAGTGTGAACCGCAAGCTGAAGGAGGCCATTCTCTCCAGCCGGCTTGAGGCGACTCTCAGCAAGGAACAGATCATCGAACTGTACCTGAACGAGATATTTCTGGGCTTCCTCGGCTATCGGTCCTATGGCATCGCCTCGGCGGCCTACAACTATTTCGGCAAGTCGCTGGAGCAGCTGACGCCCGAGGAAGCGGCCTTTCTCGCGGCCCTGCCCAAGGGGCCGACCAACTATCACCCGAAACGCTACCCCGAGGCGGCCAAGGCCCGGCGGGACTGGGTGCTGGGCGAAATGGCCGATAACCGCGCCCTGACGGCCGAGGAACTGGCTGCCGCGCGGGCGAAGCCTCTGGTCACCCAGGATGCCCCCATGCGGGCCCAGTACCGCGACGCCGACTATTTCGTCGAGGAGGCCCGGCGTCAGGCCATCGCCCGGTACGGGGCCCAGGCTATCAATGCCGGTGGCTACTACCTGCGCACCACCCTCGACCCGACCCTGCAGACCGCCGCGCGTGACGCCCTGATGACCGGGCTCGAAAACTATGATCGCCGCCATGGCTGGCGTGGTCCGTGGGGAACGACGGACTTCTCCGAGGGCTGGCAGGAAGAGGCCCGGAGGAAGACCACTCCGCCCGAGCGCCGGCGGTGGCAGGCCGCCGCGGTCGAGAGCGTGTCGGGCAATACGGTCCGCATCCGGCTGGCGTCCAGTGACAATGCCGGCGTGCTGGTCCCGGCCGACGCGGCCTGGGCCAATGCCAGCAAACGCCTTGAACGGGGCGACCTGATCTTCGTCGAGCCCCGGGGCAGCCAATACGCCCTGAAACAGATCCCGGCCGTCAACGGTGCCCTTGTCGCCATCGATCCCCAGACCGGTCGCGTGCTGGCCATGGTCGGCGGCTATTCCTATGCCCTGTCCAGCTTCAACCGCGCGACCCAGGCGCGCCGTCAGCCGGGTTCGGCATTCAAGCCGATCGTCTATGCCGCCGCGCTCGAGGGCGACTTTACCCCGGCCTCGATCGTTCTGGACGCCCCGATCAGTTTTGCCGGTGGCCCCAACGGGACCCGCTGGACGCCGGAGAACTACAGCCGCGAATATTACGGACCCCAGACCCTGCGTCGGGGGCTGGAACTGTCGCGCAACGTCATGACGGTCCGGTTGGCCGACCAGGTCGGCATGCGCAAGATCGTCGACCTGGCCGAAACCATGGGCGTTGCGGACGACCTTCCCCCCAATCTCGCCGTCTCTCTGGGGGCCGGCGAGACCACGCCCTATGATCTGACCGCCGCCTATGCCGCCTTCGTCAACGGCGGACGCCGGATCGAGCCCTATCTGATCGAGCTGATCCAGGACCGGAATGGCCAGACGATCTTCAATGCCGAGCGCCGAACCTGCCGGGAGTGCAGTCGGGGCTTCAGCGGCCAGGAATCGCCGCGCCTTCCGCCCAGGGGCGAGCAGGTCATCGATCCGATCACTGCCTACCAGATCAGTTCCATGCTGGAGGGGGTCATTCAGCGCGGAACCGGGGCCAGCGCGCGTGGCCTGGGCCGCTGGGTCGGGGGCAAGACCGGCACGACCAATGAGTACCGCTCGGCCTGGTTCGTCGGCTTCACGACCGACATCGTCGTGGGCGTCTTCATCGGTTTTGACGACAATCGTCCGATGGGACGCGGCGAGACAGGTGCGGCAACGCCTGTCCCGATTTTCAACCAGTTCATGCAGGAAGCGCTCAAGGAATATCCGGCCCGGCCCTTCCTCAAGCCCAGGAATGCCGTCTTCCGTACGGTCAACGGCATAGAGGAGGCCTTCCGTCCCGGCACCGAGCGCCGGATCCCGGAACCCCAGCCCGAGCCGCAGATTCCGACCGGTCCGCAGAACTACAACGACCTGATCCGGCGCGAGGCCGAGGAACGGGCGCGTCAGGACAGCGGCGCACCGCCGCCCACGGCGCCACCTCCGCCGAAGAAGGAACCGGCCGAGGACTTGAGCGGACTGTACTGACGCTTTAGGTACCACCCCTTCGCGCGCCCGGCCCTATGGCCGGGTGTGTCTTTTCACATGATCGCGGGAGTAGGCGATGAGAGCGGATGTCGAGGCCTTGAAGGCTGACATCGAGCAGAGCGTGGCTCTGCTCAGGAGGCGTCTTTGACTGGGATGTCGCCCTCAGGAAACTGGATGAGCTGAACGCGCGGGTCGAAGACCCGACCCTCTGGGATGACCCTGCCCAGGCCCAGGCCGTCAGCCGCGAGCGGTCTCAGCTCGAGTCGCGTGTGAATACTGTCCGCGAGATGGAATCGGGACTGGAAGAGGGCATCATGCTCTCGGAAATGGCCGATGAAGAGGGGGATGAGGCAACCTATCAGGAAGCCCTCGAACAGCTCAGGGCCATCAAGGAACGCGCGGCCCGGGCCGAGCTTGAGGCCCTGCTGTCCGGCGAGGCCGACGGCAATGACGCCTATCTGGAAGTGAACTCCGGGGCCGGCGGCACCGAGTCCAATGACTGGGCCGGCATGCTGCTGCGCATGTATACGCGCTGGGCCAAGGCGCACGGCTATGAGGTTGAACTGCAGGAAGAAACTTCCGGCGAGCAGGCCGGCATCAAGTCCGCCACCGTCCAGATTTCCGGCCCGAACGCCTATGGCTGGCTGAAGTCCGAGTCGGGCGTGCATCGTCTGGTGCGCATCAGCCCCTATGACGCGGCGGCCAAGCGCCACACCAGCTTTGCCTCGATCGGGGTTTCGCCGGTGGTCGATGACACC
>CAYNDG010000022.1:0-563 GCA_964395805.1 uncultured Brevundimonas sp. | reverse complement strand
CCTACCGGGCCTCGGGCGCGGGTGGCCAGCATATCAACAAGACCGACTCTGCGGTTCGCCTGACCCACGTGCCGACCAACACGGTCGTCGCCTGTCAGGCCGGTCGCTCGCAGCACCAGAACCGCGAACAGGCCTGGAAGATGCTGCGCGCCCGTCTCTACGAACTGGAACTGCAGAAGCGCGAGGCCGCCGCCCAGGCCCTGGCCGACGCCAAGACCGACATCGGCTGGGGACACCAGATCCGCAGCTACGTCCTGCAGCCCTACCAGATGGTCAAGGACCTGCGGACCAATGTCGAAACGTCTGACACCGACGGTGTGCTGAACGGCGACCTGGACGCCTTCATGGGGGCGGCGCTGGCGGCGCGGGTCGGCGAAACCCGCGAGGGCGCCGACAGCTGATACGAAAAACGGGGCCGCGAGGCCCCGTTTCCTTATCCGGTCGATGTCGACACGCTCAGTTCGAGGACATGTCGATCCGCTGCGGTGCGTCGGCGGGCGGCACCGGCTGCGGCGCCTGGGCGGCCATGGCGGGCTGGGCCGACGGACGCGGGGCCGAGGCCG
>CAYNDG010000021.1:10718-13530 GCA_964395805.1 uncultured Brevundimonas sp. | reverse complement strand
TTCGCGCAAGCGGAGCCGGCTTTCGTCGTTCTGCCCCTCATGACCGATCAGCCCCGCGTCGCCCCGAGGCCCTCGATGAGGGTCCGGGCCACGATCCGTGTCAGGGTCTCGGTCCTGGTGCCGACCTTGTCAGGCTGCAGCCGCCCGTCGATCAGCAGGAAGCTCAACCCGTGCACAAGAGCCCAGGCAGTGGCCGCGTGGGTGGCCGAGACGTCGACGCGAAGCTCGCCCTTCGAGACGGCCCGGGCCACGGCGTCCGTGATCGCGCCATAGGCCGCATCGGCGGCCTGACGGAAGTCGGTCTGGGTGCAGTTGGCCAGCTCTTCGCCGAACATCAGCCGGAACGCGGCCGGCTCATCGACGGCAAACCCGACATAGGCGACAGCGGCCGCTTCTATCGCGGCAAGGCTGTCATCCGGATCGACGGCGGACATCGTTGTGGTCAGGCGTTCGCCCAGACGCCTGAAGGCCCGCTCGCCCACCCCGACCAGCAAGGCGGTCTTGTCCGGAAAATGCTTGTACGGCGCGTTGTGGCTGACCCCGACCTCGCGGGCCAGCTCGCGCAGCGTGAAGCCCCAGCTGGATCGCTCGCGCATCCAGGCCTCGGCCGCCTCGATCAGGGCGAGGCGAAGGTCACCGTGGTGGTAGGGGCGGGCGGTGGGGTCGGCTTGCGTCATGCCGGGTGTCTACCGCAGCTATGTTGACAACGTCAACTTCTCCGCTATGTTGGCATTGTCAACATGGAGAAATCGCATGACGCCGACGACGCTCAGAACATCGCTGCGGTGGTCCCATATCGGGGTCGGCGTGATCCTTGGGGTCTACATCTGTTCACCGCTGCATGCGGATGCGACAGCCACCCTCGTGGCGAGGCTTTCGCTGGTGCCCGTGGTGGCGCTGACGGGCATCGCCATGTGGAAGCAGGGCGTCCTCACCCGGCTTTTCAGGCGCATGTCCGGTTCCCGATCGCCCAGCCCGCCGTCGCGGTCGGCCCGCAGCACGACCGATGGGGGTGAGTGATGGCCAACGCGCTCAGCCTGCGGTCACGCGCCCTGATCATGACGACGATCGGGGTCGGCTTCCTGCATCACCTCGACCATGCCCTGAGGGTGGATCACAGCGGATGGCCTTTCCGGCCAGATGTCACCCCGTTCACCTACAGCCTGGTGGCCTATCCGATCCTGCTGTTTGCCCTGCTGGGTCCCAGGACATGGCGCTGGGCGAGGCTGGCCCTCCTGGCCGGGGCCACGGGCTTCACCCTGTGGGCACACACCCAGGTCGAAACGCCGTGGATGCAGTATGTGATGTGGGCCGAGAACCGCAGCCTCGACCCTCGCACCCAGGGGTTTCAGAACGCCCTGTGCATCCAGTCACCGGCATTGGGCTGGGTAGCGGTCGCCATCTCGCTCACGCTCAACACCCTGCTGTCAGCCTCGACCCTGTCCATGCTCTGGGACAACCTCGGCCTGTCCCGGAAGAAGAAGCACGCTCCGGCCTGAACGGCCTGAAAGGGGCTACAAATTCATCAGCGCCGGGTCGCCGCCCTGGGCCGCGATGTTGTTCGAGATGGCCTTTTCGGCGGCGTAGCGGATCAGGCTGTTGGGGCCGCCGGCCTTGGGGCCGGTGCCCGACAGGCCCTCGCCACCGAACGGCTGGACGCCGACCACCGCGCCGGTCATCGAGCGGTTGATGTAGACATTGCCGGCCGGGACCAGACGGATGACCTGATCGGCGAAGGCCTCGATGCGGCTGTGCACGCCGAGGGTCAGGCCATAGCCGCGCCCGGCCAGCTTTTCCGTGACCGACTTCAGCTCGTTCGGGCCATAGCGATAGATGTGCAGGATCGGGCCGAACACTTCGCGCTCGAGGAAGTCGGGCGTCGGGATTTCGGCGATCACGGGGGCGAACAGATCGCCGCGCGCGGCCTCTTCCGGCAGATTGCCGCGGGCGAGGACCTTACCCTCCTTTTCCAGCCGGGCGACGTGATCCTCGAGGATCTTGCGGCTTTCGGCGTCGATCACCGGGCCGACGTCGGTCGCCGGATCGGCCGGGTCGCCGATCACCAGGGCGTCCAGCGCACCCTTCAGCCCGTCGATCAGGATCTGGGCGCCGTCCTTCGGCACATAGAGGATGCGGAGCGCCGAGCAGCGCTGGCCGGCCGAGCCGAAGGCCGAGACCAGCACGTCGTCGATCACCTGCTCACGCAGGGCGGTGGTGTCGACGAACATGGCGTTCAGCCCGCCGGTTTCGGCGATGAAGGGCAGGATGGGGCCGGGCCGGGCGGCGATGGCCTTGTTGATCGCCCAGGCGGTTTCGGTGCCGCCGGTAAAGGCGACGCCGTCGATACCGGGATGGGAGACCAGTTTCGCCCCGACCGTCTCGCCCCTGCCGGGCAGCAGGGCCAGCAGGTCCGGATCCAGACCGCAACGGTGATAGAGGCGCACAGCTTCCGCCGCGATCAGGGGGGTCTGTTCGGCCGGCTTGGCGACCACGGCATTACCGGCGGCGAGCGCCGCGGCGATCTGGCCGGTAAAGATGGCGAGCGGGAAGTTCCACGGGCTGATACAGGCGAACACGCCGCGCCCGTGCAGGACCAGCCTGTTGGTCTCGCCGGCCGGACCGGTCAGGGCTTCCGGCCCGCCGAAATCCCGCTCGGCCAGCATGGCGTAGTAGCGACAGAAGTCGGCGGCCTCGCGAACCTCGGCCACGCCGTCGTTCAGTGTCTTGCCCGCCTCGCGGCTCAACAGGGCGACCAGACGGTCGAGGTCGGCCTCGAGGCCGTCGGCCATGGCGCGCAGCACATGGGCCCGGG
>CAYNDG010000021.1:9734-10687 GCA_964395805.1 uncultured Brevundimonas sp. | reverse complement strand
GCGCGACCGGCGTTGGCGATGGCGGCGTCGATATCCTCGGGCGAGGCCTCGGACACATGGCCCAGAATGTCGTCGCGCCGCCAGGGGTTGGTGACGTCTTCGGGATTGATGCCGGCCTGCATCCGGCCGTTGATGATCGGCCCGGCGGTCAGTTTTTCGCGGTCGACCAGTTCGAGGGCCTGGAGGTGGGCGTCGCGGTCTTCCTGGCGGGAATAGTCGCGGGCGAGCGAGTTCAGGCGGTCACCATACATGTCTCTGGGCACCGGGATCTTGGGGTGGCGGTCGGGCTGGGCCTCGACCAGGGAAATGGGATCGGTCGCCACAGTGGCGGCAGGCACGCGCTCGTCCATCAGAACGTGGACGAAGGACGAGTTGGCGCCGTTCTCGAGCAGGCGCCGCACGAGATAGGGCAGAAGCTCCTCGTGGCCGCCGACGGGGGCATAGGCCCGGACCACGAGGCGGTCGGCCTTCCATCGAGCTTCGGCCGCATCGTAGAGCGCCTCGCCCATGCCGTGCAGGCGCTGGAACTCGATGCGGACATCAGCCCGTCGCGCCATGCGATGCACAGCCGCCAGCGACACGGCGTTGTGGGTTGCGAACTGGCCGTACAGGTGCGGCGCCGCATCGATGATGGCCTGGGCGCAGACCAGATAGTTGAGGTCGGTCGCGGCCTTGGTCGTATAGACCGGATAGTCGGGGCGGCCCATGACCTGGGCCCGCTTGACCTCGGTGTCCCAATAGGCGCCCTTGACCAGACGCACCATCAGGCGACGGCCGGAGGCCCGGGCCAGCTCGGCCACCTGGGCGACCACTTCGGGCGCCCGCTTCTGATAGGCCTGAACGGCCAGGCCGAGGCCTTTCCACTCGCCCAGCTCCGGGTCGTGGGCGAGGCGATCCAGCAGCTTCAGGGAAATGACCAGCCGGTCCGCCTCTTCGGCGTCCATGCAGAAAGT
>CAYNDG010000021.1:1834-9722 GCA_964395805.1 uncultured Brevundimonas sp. | reverse complement strand
CGGCGGCGATCAGGGCCAGCCGCCTGACCCGGGGATACAGCTCTTCCCACACGCGGGTGCTCTGCACCGCCTCATAGCGCGGCGACAGGGCCGACAGCTTGACCGATACCCCATGACCGGTCTGGGGCCCCTGCGTCTCCGGGCGCTGGCTGCGGCCCTTGCCGACGGCATGGATGGCGTCGGCATAGATCTTCTCATAGCGCTCGGCATCGGCCACGGTGCGCGCGCCTTCGCCCAGCATGTCGAAGCTGCACAGCCACTTCTCGCGATTGGCGCGCTTGAGGGCACCGCCAATCGTGCGCCCGACGACGAACTGCTCACCCATCATGCGGACGGCCGCGGCGACCGCCTGACGGATGACCGGCTCGCCGATCCGTCCCGCCACGCGCCGAAGGAAGCCCGGCAGGTCGCGCCGCGCATCCTCGTCAACCTCGACCAGCTTGCCCGTCAGCATCAGGCCCCAGGTCGAGGCGTTGACGAACAGGCTGTCGGACTGGCCCATGTGGCTGGCCCAGTCGGCCGATCCGATCTTCTCGGCGATCAGCCTGTCACGCGTATCCTCATCGGGGGTGCGCAGCAGGGCCTCGGCGAGGCACATGAGGGCCAGACCCTCGCGCGTGCCCAGAGAGAACTCCTGCAGGAAGCTTTCGACCACACCCTCCAGCCGGAAATCCTTGCGGGCCGACTCGACCAGCGCAACAGCCTCTTCGACGGCTTCGGCCCGCTCTTCCGCCGACAGGGGCACCCGACCGAGCAGGTCGCGGACCGCCAGGGTCTCGTCGGCAAACTTGATCCGATCCAGCGGGTCCCAGTTCCGGGACAGGGTGGATTCGTCAAAGGAGGCGGGTGTGTGCGGGGCCATCCGGCCCCCTTAGCGACTTCTTTCGGGGAGCGGGAGGGGGGGCCATCCAAGTCCTTGCCGCAGCGCTCTCGCTGATCCCGGCTCGCCTTCGCTGACGCTTCGGGGTAAGTCTGGCTCCCTTCCGGAAACAAAGGCTGCAGCGGCCCTTCCATGCGCATCATTCTGGCCACCGACGCCTGGGAGCCCCAGGTCAATGGCGTCGTTCGTACCCTGACCCGAACCGTGGCGGAATGCCGCGGCATGGGCCACGAGGTCGAGGTCATTGAACCCAGCCAGTTCAAGACCATTCCCTGCCCCACCTACCCCGAAATCCGGCTGGCGCTGGGCGCCGAGGAAGAGATCCGCGAACGGCTGCGGGCCTTCGAGCCGGACGCCGTCCACATCGCCACCGAGGGCCCGATCGGCATCGCCACGCGGCGCATCTGTGTCGAGTGGAAACTGCCGTTCACCACCAGCTACCATACGAAATACCCGGAATATATTTCGGCCCGCTTCCCCGTGCCCGTGCAGGTCGGCTACGCCTATATGAAGTGGTTCCACAAGCCGTCCGGACGGCTGATGGTCGCCACGCCGACGCTGCGGGACGAGCTGACGGCACACGGGTTCAAGAACGTCTCCCCCTGGACCCGGGGCGTGGACACCGAGCTGTTCAACCCCGACCTGCCGCGTATCTATGACGAGCTGGGCGGCAAGGACTGGCCCCGCCCCTTCTGGCTGAATGTCGGCCGGGTGGCGGTCGAGAAGAACATCGAGACCTTCCTCGAGCAGGACCTGCCCGGCACCAAGATCGTCGTGGGCGACGGCCCGGCGCGGGCCGAACTGGAACAGAAATACCCCGAAGCGAAATTCCTCGGAGCCCGTTTCGGCGAGGAACTGGCGCGGTGCTTCCGCGACGCCGATGTGTTCGTCTTCCCCAGCTGGACCGACACCTTCGGGCTTGTGATCCTCGAGGCCATGGCGACCGGCACGCCCGTGGCCGCCTTCCCCGCCCATGGTCCGATCGACATCATTCCGGGATCGGGGGCCGGGGCCATCGATGACGACCTCAGAAAGGCCTGTATGGCCTGTCTGGAGCTCGATCGGGCTGCTGTGCGTGCCTATGCGGAGCAGTTCAGCTGGCGGGCCTCGGCCGAACAGTTTGTCGAGAACCTGGAACCCTATCCCGAGCCGGAGCGGGGCCGGTTCTGGCGCCGCCTGCGCCGCATCACCCGCCTGCGTCGCCGGTCCCAGGCCGCATGAGGCTACCGCTCGGGCTCACGCGGTGGATCTATCGCCGTCGCCTTGCCGGCCATATTCGCCCGGATGCGGCCTCGCGCTTCAGTCTGGTCTTCCACGACCACCGCTGGGAGTCGGCGGAAAGCGCGTCGGGCCCGGGGTCGGAGCGCGCGTCGGAGCCGGTGCGCCACACGGTCGAGGTGCTGGACCGGATAATCCGCGAACGGCAGATCGGCTCCATCGCAGACATGGCATGCGGGGACTTCAACTGGATGCCCATGGTGCTGGCCGCCCACCCGCGGCTGGCCTATGTCGGCTATGACGTCGTGCCGGAGCTGGTGCGACTGAACCGGCGTCGCTACCCCCACCTGCGGTTCGAGCCCTTCGACATCACGCGCCGCACGCCGGCCGGCGCCGATCTGCTGCTGTGCAAGGACCTTCTGAACCATCTGGATGAGGCGGACGTGCACAAGGCCCTGCGGCATATGGCGGCCTCGGGCTCGCGCTATCTGCTGATCACCAGCAATCGCGACCATGCCAATGACGCCCTGTCACCGCGCCACCCCCACGGGTCCCGCCACCTGAACCTTCTGGCACCGCCCTACAGCCTGCCGGCCCCGCTTGAGGCCGATCACTATCTGGCGCTCTGGGAAACGCGCGCGGTGGCAGAGCACCTGGCCGCGCGCACCTGAGCGGAGCCCCTATTCGGCGGGGCGGGTCATCGGCGTATGGGCACGGGCCGCCTCGCGCTGGGACAGCAGTTCCGCCTGCGGCAGCGGCACCAGACCCCGGTCCTGCAGATACCCGCCGGGGCCGGAGGCGGCGTCCGAGACGAATTCGGCGATGAACTGGTCCAGACCCGGCGTCACCCCGATGTGGGCCTTCTTGACGTAGATATACATCGAGCGGCTGATCGGATACGCGCCCGACGAAATGGTCTCGAGCGTCGGGTAGACTCCGTTGACGCTGGCGGCCTTCACCGACTCGGAATTCTGCTCGAGGAACGAATAGCCGAACACGCCGACCGAACCGGGCGTGCGGCCGAGGGTCTGGACAATGGCATTGTCATTCTCGCCCGAGTCCACCCAGACCTGATCCTCGCGCAGGGTGTGGGCACGGGTCTCAAACGCACCCTTATCGCTCTCCGACAGGCCCGCGAGCGTCGGGTTGGCCAGGGCGGCGGGCGTCATGCCCAGCTCCAGCCAGGAGTCGCGGGTGCCCGAAGTCGGCGGGGGTCCATAGACGAGGATCCGCGTGGACGGCAGGCCGGCCCGCACCTGGTCCCAGGTCTTGTACGGGTTGGCAACGAAGCCGCCCTCGCCCGGAACATCCTTCGCCAGGGCCATGTAGAGATCGTCGCCCTCGAAGGCGAAGTCCGCACCGGAGCGGGCCGTGGCGATCACCAGGCCGTCAAAGCCGATCTTGATCTCGATGATCTCGGTGACGCCATTGGCGGCGCACATGTCGAACTCGGAGGCCTTCATGCGGCGCGAGGCATTGGCGATGTCCGGGGTCTGGGCGCCAATCCCCTGACAGAAGGCCTGGATACCGCCGCCGGTGCCCAGGGACTCGACCCGGGGCATGGCCCCGCCGGTGTTGCGGGCGAAATTCTCGGCGACCCGCGTCGTGAAGGGGAAGACCGTCGAGGAACCAGCCGCCCAGATGCCGTCGCGAGTGGATGATCCGCCCTGTTCGCCACAGGCGGCGAGCACGAGTGCGGAGGTGGCGACAAGGGCGAGGGAACGGAGACGCATGAAGGAAACCTCGTATGCGGATGACAGGCTGACGCCCTTAAAGCAGACGTTTGCGCATGGCTTGTGACAGCATGTCGATCAGGGTCACGGCCACGATGATGATGATGGCGATGGTCGAGACCGTATTGTAGTCAAAGGCCTGCAGGCTTTCGAACAGGACCTGTCCGATGCCGCCGGCCCCGATCAGGCCCAGCACGGTGGCCGCGCGGCTGTTCGATTCAAAGCGGTAAAGGGCAAAGCTGGTCCACAAGGGCGCCACCTGCGGGATGACCCCCCAGGCGATTTCGTGCAGGCGCCCGGCGCCGGTCGCCTTGACCCCGTCGATGGGGCCGGCGTCGATCGACTCGACCGCTTCCGAGAACAGCTTGGCCAGCACACCCGCCGTATTCAGCCCGATAGCCAGCACCCCGGCCAGCGGTCCCAGACCCACGGCCACGATGAACAGGGTGGCGCTGACCAGATCGGGGATCGACCGCAGCAGGTCCATCAGGCGCCGGACCGGCCAGACCAGCCAGGCCGGAGCCAGGTTGCGCGAGGCCATCAGGCTGAGCGGCACGGCAAGGAAGACGGCGAGGAAGGTGCCCCAGAGCGCGATCTGGACCGTCAGCCACATCTGACCGACCAGAAGCTTCCAGTTCGAAAGGTCAGGCGACAGGAAGTCGCGGCCGTAGTTCCGCATATTGTCGGTGTTGGTGAACAGATTGCCGAGGTTCGGCATGTCCACCCGGCCGAAGCTTGCGATCAGGATGATGGCCAGACCGCCCCACAGCAGCAGGTCCAGCGACCAGGCGGCCGTCGACTTCTCGGGCGGGGGCGGCACGGTGGCCGGGTCACGCGACGTGGGCGCGGCCGGGCGACGCATATTGGCCAGAAGAGCGAAGACGATCAGCAGGCCGATCAGGCCGAACGGCCCCCACTGGCGCGCCATCTGGACCAGATTCACGGGCTCGGGCGGGGCCACCTCGGGCGGCGTGCCCTCGCGGCGAGCCTGATCGGCCTTCATCTCGCGGATCGGGTTCAGATAGCTGTTATCGGCGGCGCGGAACTGGGAATAGTTCAGTCCCTGCATGACCCGACGCTGGCGGTCGGCCTCGGGGCCAAAGCCCTGACCATAGCCGGTAAAGAATTCTGCGATCTCGAGCTTGAGCCAGCGGGGCAGATCGCCCTTGACCAGAATGCCGGACTCCGGGATCGGCGGCGATTCCCATATGACCTCGATCTGGGAGGCGATCTGCGGGTTCTGACGGTTGAGGAAGACGGTGTTGACCGAGTTGGATGTCGCGACATCAACCAGGCCATTGGCGACGGCAAAGGAGTTGGCCTGGTGGTTGGCCGAGCGAACTGTGGCGAAGCAGGCGCGCGGGTCGATGCCGCGCGGACTGAAGAAATAGGTCATGGGCGCCAGAGTGCCCGAGGTCGACTGTGCGTCGCCCAGACCGAAGTCCAGTGTGCGGTCGCAGGCGACGATGTCCTCGATCGTGATCCCGGAACCCCGCCGCACAACCAGGGTCGAGGTGTAGGAGTCCTTGCCCTCGCTGTCGAC
This sequence comes from uncultured Brevundimonas sp., assembly GCA_964395805.1. GTDB lineage: Bacteria > Pseudomonadota > Alphaproteobacteria > Caulobacterales > Caulobacteraceae > Brevundimonas. The sequence goes on along the minus strand of CAYNDG010000021.1, from coordinate 4,348 downwards.
CGTGCGGGCGATGACCTCGGCCCCGGCGCGGTCGATGGCCTGGACGGCGGGCAGGGCCGAGAACCAGCCGATCTGGGTCTGGTTGGCGCTCATCGCCTCGACCAGCACCGAATAGTTGGAGCCGAAGCGGGCCTCGACCGGAATGCCCAGTGCCCGCTCCAGATCCTCCAGAAGGGGCGTCCACAGCGGCCCCGAGGACGCCTGACCCTCAGCCGACAGGACCGAAAAGACCAGCTTCTTCGGCGCATCGGGTCGGGTGGGGGCCGTCTGGGCATGGGCGGGCAGGCCCAGCGCGAGGATGGCCACAGCGGCGGCGAGCGCCGGGGCCACACGGGCGAACAGGGCGCGGATCATACCTTGGCCTCCCAGAAGGCATCCTCAAACTCGGGGCCGTAGATCTCGACCAGCCGTTCATGGTCCAGACCGGTCGAGGGGCCGTCATAGACCAGCTTGCCGGCCTTGAGCGCGATCACCCGGTCGCAATAACGGAGCGCATAGTCGACCTGGTGGAGCGTCACCAGCACCCCCATGCCGTCGCCCTTGTTAAGCTCGACCAGCATTTCCATGACCTTGCGGGCCGAGACCGGATCAAGCGAGGCGACCGGCTCATCGGCCAGAATGGCGCGGGCGCCCTGGACGATGGCACGGGCAATGGCGCCGCGCTGCTGTTGCCCCCCGGACAAGGTGTTGGCCCGCTGCGCGGCATAGTCAGCCACGCCGACGCGGTGCAGGGCCGCCATGGCGCGTTTGCGATCTTCCTGTGGCCAGAGGCCCAGCAGGCCCTTCCAGGCCGGAATACGGCCCAGAGCCCCCAGCATGACATTGGTGAACAGGCTCAGCCGGCCGACCAGGTTGAACTGCTGAAAGATCATGCCCAGCCGCGAGCGGGCGCGGCGGACCGCCCCGGTCGTCCGGCCATTGGCCTGGACCGTCTCGCCGAACACCTCGATACGACCACCGGAATCGATATTCACCAGCCCGGTGATCGAGCGCAGCAGCGTCGACTTTCCCGAGCCCGAGGGGCCGATCAGGGCCACCATCTCTCCCGGTTGAACGGTCAGGGACACACCGTCCAGCGCCTTGCGGACGCCAAAGGTCTTGGACACGTCCCGCACGGACACAAAGCCGGTCAGGTCGGCGGAAGCAGTGGAGGAATTCATGATCGGGCTGTTCGTGGTTAGACGGACGCCCGGGACGTGGCGCAGCCTGCGCACGGGCAGGTCTTAATGGCAGGCGGCGGCCATGCCGTCCAGACCGGAGGCGGGATCAGACCCTGATGGCCTCGATACGGGCTCGATCGGCCCGGGTCGAGGGCCCGCTGCGGACCCGCTCAATCTGGTCCCGGGCCATGCGGCGCGCGGGCTCGCGGAACGGGCCGGGTGCCGCCGCCAGACTGGCGAGGACCTTGCGCAGACGCATGGACACAGCGACATCCCCGGCGCCATAGCGAGCCGACGCCCCGAGGACATCCTCCAGCAGGTCGGCCGGATCGAGCGCGGAGGCGAGGATGCGGTCGCAGCTGACGGGATCCGGATCGGTGCGGGCCTGTTCCCACTCATCCAGAAGCCGGAGTCCCGTGGCGACCACCTGTATCGCGGTGCCGGGGTCGTTGATGCCGGGAGACAGGGCGCGGGCCGCGATCTCGCCCAGCACGATCAGTCCGTATCGGGGGTCCTGATCAAACGAACGACTTTCGCCCACGGCGAAGGCGCCCTGCCAGTCGCGGCAAGCCCCATCGTCGAGGTGGGCAAGGCTGACCCGCGCGAGGGGCTCGCCCCGCCGCACGAGCGTCCCGGGCAAGGCCAAAACCTCTACGCGACAGTCGGCCCCGATCGCGAGGGTTTGCAGCCGGTCAGGATCGACATTCTGGACATAGCCCGTCTGGCGCGAGGGGACGACGGCTCCCGTATCCAGCCGCCCCTCGGTCCCACCCAGAAAGGGCCGGGCGGCACGCTGGCACAGGGCGGCTCGGGCCTCGGTCTCGACGCGCTCGATCATGTGGCCGACCCGGGCCAGCCGCGACAGCGTGTTGATCCAGGCCAGCAGGCGAAAGGCCACCAGCCCCACGACGCCGAGGCTGATCAGGAACAGGATGGCCCGCCCACCGGCCCCGTAATACTGGGCATTGATCGCCGTGACCGAGACGATGGCATACAGAAAGGCGCCGACGAAGGTCGACAGGGCCTTCTGGGTCCGTTCATCGGCGGTCACAAGGGCGGCGACGCGCGGTGTGGCCGAGCTGGAGACCGAGGTGTAGGCCGTCACCATGGCTCCGACCGAGAAGGTGGCCACCGCCAGCAGGCTCGAAGCCAGGATCGTCAGGATTCCCTCGACCGACTCGTTTCCGAGGCGCTCGGCCATCTCCGCAGGAACGAACGGCGCGCCCCGGGCCGCAATCAGGGCGGCGCCGACCCCGAAGCCGGCATAGGCCGTGGCCCGCACCCACAGCTGTCGGGTCAGCTTGCGCCAACAGAACAGCCAGCGGTTCATGAGAGGGGGCGGTTACGCATCTGC
>CAYNDG010000021.1:0-1734 GCA_964395805.1 uncultured Brevundimonas sp. | reverse complement strand
GACAGCAGCCAGCCGCCTTCCATTTTCGGCTCCAGACGGACAGCGACCGAACCCTCGCCGTCGACCGCCTCGATGGCATTCGCCACCAGCGCCCGGACGGCCCCGTCGAAGATCACGGGATCCAGCCGCACCGGCGCAGGTTCAGCCGGAACCTCCACCATCAGATCGACCCCCGGGCCGGCCAGGGTCCGCAGCTTGGTCTCGAGACCCTTCAGCAGCACCGCAACATCCATGACCTGGACAGGAGACTCATCCTCCCCGTCGCTGAAGGCTCCCAGGCGACGGGTCAGGCTCTCTCCCCGCTGGCCGGCGGCGAGGGCGGCCTCACCGAGGCGCCGGATGCGGCCCGGGTCGTCCGCCTGTTTCAGCATCATGTCGAGGGCGCTGGTCATCACGCCGATCAGCGCGTTCAGGTCCTGGGCGAGCCCCCCCGTCAGGCGCCCCACATGGGCCAGACGCTGGTGGCCCTCGACCTCGCTGCGGGCTTCGGCCTCGGTGCGGCGCAGGGCTTCGCGTTCCCGGTCCAGGTCAGCCCGTACAGAAGCCAGTTCGGCCTCAAGCTCGGCCTGACGGGCCGTTGCGGCGTCCAGTTCGGCCGGGTCGATCTGCGGCGTCTGCTCGACCGGCGCTTCGACATCGGGTTCGCGCCGCTCTCCCGCCAGCAGCAAGGCATCGACGCGTCCGTCGTCGTCGGTCAGCGGCAGCATCCGCCAGCGTACCTCGCCCGCATCGATGACGGGGGCATCCTCGGGCGACGCCTGAAGGCCGGCGCGGATCGCCTGATGCGCCGCCGCGCGGTCGCCCTCGGCCATGAAGACGTCCATGAACGGGCGGCCCACGGGGGGCTCGGCCCCATGGGCCAGGCTCTCGGCCACGGGATTGATCTCCCGCACCCGACCGTCCGCATCGACGACAACGAGGGCACTGGAGGCGGCCTCGAAGACGCGGCGGACATAGCCGGGCTCCGGCGCTTCCACAGAAGGTGTCTCGCTCTGCGGCGTCGTCAGCCCCTCGGTCTCGACGATGGCGGCCATGGAGCCGATCACCTGGCCATATTCGTTTTCGATCGGCATGGCGGTGACCGAGACCAGCATCGTCTTGCGGGTGGCCGGATTGGCCAGCAGGTGCTGGAAGCCCTTGACGGTCTGACCCCTCAGGGCGCGGGCACTGGGCAAAAGGTCGGGGGGCACGGGGCGCCCGTCCGGGAAGGTGATGCCCCAGGTAGCCGAATGGAACCGCAGGCCCAGAAGTTCGGCATCGCGGCGGCCCAGCAGCTGGTGGGCGGCCCGGTTGGCAAAGACGAACTTGCCCTGGTTGTCCGTCTCGACCAGGGCCACGGGCACGGCATTCAGGGTTTCGAACAGGCGCTTGTCGGCGCTCTCGGCGGCCTTCTGCACCAGATCGAGCTCGGAGGACGTCGAGACATGGCGGACCCTGTGGGTCACGGCAAACCATGCGCTGAACAGGGCCACACAGACCGAGACGCCGGTCACGGCCCACAGCACCAGGGTCCAGTTCACCTCACCTTCCAGAAACATCGACGGCCTTGATCCCGTTTTGAAGCAGTTGCGCGGTTTGCACACGACACCGTGCAAGAGGCGAACCGTTTCCGTGTCCGCTCCCCCGCAAGGCGACTAGACCGCCGCGGCAGCCGGGTCCAGCGACCCGCGGTCACGATCCGGCGAGTTCGGACAAGGCCATAGCAAAGGGGCCGGACGTTGCCGCCCGGCCCCC
>CAYNDG010000020.1:11712-13539 GCA_964395805.1 uncultured Brevundimonas sp. | reverse complement strand
CGGCACCGTGGTCAGCCAGTCGGGCGTTGGGGGGGCGGCAACGGCCGGGGCGGCGGTCCGCGCCAAGGCCACCGGATCGGCCCCGTACCGCCGGGCCTCGCCCGTCGCCGTCTGCACATCCCGCACCCCCTCCAGCCGCCCGAACGCCGCGAGGATCGGTGCCCACCAGGCCTTCAGGTTCTCCGGCTTGCGGTTGGAGGCGTAACGCCCCGTCACGATCAGCCGGTCCCGCGCCCGCGTCAGCCCCACGTACAGCAGGCGCAGCGACTCCTCCTCGCCCCGCCGCTTGCGCGCCTCCCGCGCCGCCTTTGAAGCGGCACAGTCCTCGCCGGACGACCCGCACCACAGGAAGGCGCCGTCTTCCGTCTCCAGCAGGGCGTCGCCCCTGGGCTCATCAAAGATCACGTCCGGCAGGATCACCACCGGCGCCTCCAGCCCCTTGGACGAGTGCGCCGTCATCACCCGCACCTCGCCGCGCGGCTCATCCATCTCGCGCTTGATGGTCTGGTCCAGCGACGCCAGCTGATGACAGAACCGTTCCAGATCCGCCGCCCCGCGCCGCTCTGCCGCGCGGGCCTGATCGAGGAAGGCGTCCATGGCGTCCGCCGCCTCGGACCCCAGCCGGGTCAGGAACCGCTGGCGGAAGCTCAGGCCCCGCCCGTCCAGACGGTTCAGCAGGCGGCCGTAAAGATCGAACGGGGTCAGGCGGCGCGCCGCCTCGCGGAAGTCCGCGATCAGGTCCCGTGCCGCCGACAGCGCCGGATCAAGTTCGGCCCGTTCGCCCAGCACGCTCCACAGCGAGTCCTTTCGGCCGTGGGCCAGATTGAACAGGGCCTCTTCCGACAGATCGCACAGGGGCGAACGCAACACCCCCGCCAGGGTCAGGTCATCGCCCGGGTGCAAGGCGACCCGCCCCAGCGCCAGCAGGTCCTGGAACACCGGGTGAGTCGACAGGACGAGCCGGTCGGCGCCCGCCACCGGCACGCCCCGCTGCTTCAGCGCCCTCAGCACCTCCTCGAACATCGGCCCGCGCTTGCGCACCAGAATGAGCACATCGCCCCAGTCCATGGGGCGCAGCCCGGCCTTCTTGTCGTGCACCGCATGCCCGGCCTCCACCGAGGCCCTGATCTCGTCGGCGATGCGTTCGGCCACCCGGCGGCGGGCGCCCCTGGTCGTCGAGGCGTCCAACGGCTCGTCCCAGGCGCGGCGCTCCTCATCGGCCTCGTCCTGCAAGGGCGGCCACAGGTCGATGGTCCCCGCCAGCCCGTCAACGCGGGCGGCCTGATGCCGGATCAGGGCGGCGGCGTCCGCGCCCGCCTCGCCCCGGCCGGGGCTTAGCGCCCGCGCCAGGGCGGGTTCGGCGAACACCGCGTCCACGGCGGCCAGCACCTCGGCGGTCGAGCGCCAGGACTGCAGCAGCTCAACCCCCTGAAACACCCCGCCTACGCCCGTGATGGCCCGGTCATAGTCCTGCGCTTCGGCCGCCAGCCGTTCGGGGGCGGCGCCCTGGAAGGAGAAGATCGACTGCTTCTCGTCGCCCACCACGAACACGGTGCGCGTCGCCCCGTCGCGCGACCCGGCGCCGGTAAAGAACTCGGCGGTCAGGGCCCGCACGATGGTCCACTGTTCGGGCGAGGTGTCCTGGGCCTCGTCCACCAGAACATGGTCGACGCCGCCGTCCAGCTTGTAGAGCACCCAGGCCGCGCCCGGTCCGTCGGTCAGCAGGTGGCGCGCCCGCTGGATCAGGTCGGCGAAGTCCAGCGCCCCGGTCGCGGCCTTGGCCGCCTCATAGGCCCGGCCATAGGCGTAGGCCAGAACCAGCGCCGA
>CAYNDG010000020.1:2566-11612 GCA_964395805.1 uncultured Brevundimonas sp. | reverse complement strand
CGGGCGCAGGCCGCCGCCGCGTCCAGCCAGGCCGCCGCGTCGAAGTCCGGTGCTGTCACCGCCGCCCGCTCGACCTCGGCCGGTTCAATCCATTCGTCCAGCCCCACTGACTCCGCCACGCGTGCCTGCAGCGTCGCCGCCCCTCCGCCGCCTGCCACATAGGCGGTCAGTTCGGCCCGCTTCGCCTCGAACCGGTCGAACATGGCCTCGAAGTCGGGCTGGGACAGCTTGCCCGCCATGTGCAGATAGGCGTCAGCCAGCCCCGGAATGTCGTCGGCCAGGGCCACCCGGTCGCGCGCCCGGCGGCGGATGTCGGCGGCCTCGGCCTCGTCGATGACCCGGAACAGGGGCGAGACCTCCGCCTCCACCGGAAAGCGCCGCAGCAACTGTTCGCAGAAGGCGTGGATGGTCTGGATCTTCAGCCCGCCCGGCGTCTCCAGCGCCCGGGCGAACAGGGCGCGGGCGCGGGACAGGTCATGGGCGTCGAAGCTGTCGGCCGCGCGCTCTTCCAGTTCGGCCAGCTGGTCGCGCAGCCGCGTGTCCCCCGCCACGGCCCAGTCACCCAGCCGTTCGTACAGGCGCCGCTGCATCTCCGCCGCCGCCGCCTTGGTGAAGGTCAGGCACAGGATGGCGCCCGGCGCCGACCCGGCCAGCAACAGCCGCGCCACCCGATTGACCAGGGTCGTGGTCTTGCCCGACCCGGCATTGGCCATGACGAAGGCGTTGACCGCCGGATCGGCGGCGATGGCCTGGGGGGATCGCGTCATCCCTCATCCTCCGCCGCCGTGGACCATTCGGCCACCCGGGCCAGATGGTCATAGTCTGACACCCGCGCCTGGGCGAACCGGGGCGCGATGCGCGAGCGATAGGGCTGGTCGGGGCTGGCGTACTGACGGATGCGCTTCCTCAGACCTTCCACTGCCTCGTCCGCAAGCGCCGCCGCCCCCGCCTCGCCGTTGCGGTCCATGATCTCGCCCGCCGGGTCGCGACCGGTCAGTCGCACATACAGCAGGTCGTCGGGCTCGGCTTTCAGGACGGCACCGAAGCCACCCTCGCGGGCGATGGCGGCGGTCAGGGACAGCTGCGAACTGAATCCGCTCTCCACCTGCTTGTTCGTCGGCGGGGCGCCGGTCTTGTAGTCCATCACCGACAGGCGGCCCTCGACCACCTCCATGCGGTCGGCCCGGGCGGTCAGCAGGAAGCCCTCGATGGGCGACCATTCGCCGTAAGCCTCCAGCGCCACATGGGGCCGCCCGGCCCGACGGTCGCGCTCGAACCCGGTCACCCAGTCCGCCATGCGCGCGCCCAGCGCCCGTTCGCGGGCCAGCGCCGCCGGGGTCATGCCGGCCGCCTCCAGCTCGGCCAGATAGCGGTCCAGGAATCGCTCCCGCGCGCCCGTCTCGCCAAGGGTCTCCCACTCCCGCGCGAATACCTCCATCGCATTGTGGATGGCCGTGCCGCGCAGGCGGGCGTCCACCCGTTCGTCGGGGCGCTCCATCTGGTGCAGGTTCTGCACGAAGCGGGCGTAGGTGGCGTAGGGATCGCGCACCCATTCCTCGACCCGCGTCACCGACATCTTCGTCGGCCGGGCCGCCACCGGCGGGGTGGGGGCCGGGCGCGCGGCGGGCTTCAGGCTCGCTGGCGGATCGGCGTCGGGGGCGTCCAGCCGCCGGGCCAGATCATGCAGGTCCGGCCGCTGCGGCAGGCCCGGCGCACCCGGGAATGCCCCGCGCACCAGCGTCTCCAGCCGCCACAGCCAACGGGACTTCACCGACGGCTGATTGTCCCGCCGCTCGGTGTGCAGAAGATAGACCTCCGGTGCGCAGGCGATCTGGGCGAAGTCGTGGGCCGACAGACCGATGCGGCGCTCCGGCGGTGGCAGGCCCAGGGTCTTGCGCATGGGCCGCGACAGGAACGGATCGGTCCCACCGCCGCGCGGCCAGACTCCTTCCTCCAGCCCGGCCAGAATGACCCGGTCGGCCCGGACCAGCCGCGCCTCGATGGCCCCCAGAATCCGCAGACGCGGGTGCGCGTCGCCGCCCGTGCGCACCACCTCGGCGCCCATCAGCCGCCCCAGCAGTTCGGCGAAGGCGGCGGCGTTCAGCGTCCCCGCTTCCGACCCCTCGGTCATCAGGGCGGCCATCAGCCGCGCTGCGCACGCCCCGTCGGGCCCCCGCCAGACCTCGGGCCCTTCGCCCAGCGCCTCGACCGCCTCGCTGATCGCCCGCGCCCAGGCGGCGGGTGTCGCCTCGTCCATGCCGGCCAGGGCCGACAGCACGCCCTCCAGCCGATCCACCAGACTGCGGGCGGTGTCGATCCGCGCCTGATCGGCGTCCCTGCGACGCCTGCCGCCGCGATTGCGGTTCGTCTCCAGCCGCCGCCGCACCGCGTCCCGGTCGGCGGGACCCGCCCCGCGCAGGCCTTCGCGCTCCAGCGCCTCGATCTCGTCCGGTCCCGCCAGCGTCGTCCATGGATGCTTCAGAATGGCCAGCAGCGGAACCGCGCCGAAGGCCCTCGCCAGCTGCGCCAACTGGGCCAGCCGCACGCCCGCCGGGGTCTCCGACAGGGGCGAGCCGGCCGAGGAGTCGGCCATCAACCCCCACCGCCCCAGGCGCGCCTGCACCCGTCGTGCAAACAGCGGATCGGGCGTCACCAGAGCGACGGTTTGGCCGAGTGTCTCCACGCCTTCCCGCATCAGCACGGCGGCCAGCGCGGCGGCGGCGTCCTCGGTGCGGGCCGTGACGGCAGTCAGGCCCTCCAGCCCCTCGGCGATGGGATCGCCGCCGTCCTTGCGCATCTCGTCAATGGCGTGCGTCCAGTCTGCGGTAGAGGCCGGCGGCTTCAGCGCCTCGGCGATCAGCCGACGCCGCGCCCGGCCAAGACGCGCGCTCTCGCCCGTGTCGCGCGCGGGCCAGGCCCGCACCTCGGCCCGGTCGATCCCGTGCCGCCCGATCAGCCGCTTCAGCGCCCCCTGCGGATGCTGCTCCCCTTCGTCGCCCGCGATCTGGTCCCACGCCGTCGGGGACAGGTCCCGGTCCAGCCCCGGCAGCACCACGCAGCCCGACGGCGCCCGGGCCACCGCCCCCAGAACCGCCGCCGCCGCGGGCACGGTGCCCGTGGATCCCGCCGCGATCACCGGGAAGGTCGGCGGCCGCTCGTCCCACGCCTCGGCCAACCGCTTCAGCAGGGTCACCCGCCGCGCCGCCGGGTCGCTCAGGCCCAGGTCTTCCAGCCGCTTCGGCCATGCCTCCACCGCCACAGCGAGGAAGGCGGCCGTGGAACGCCAGTGCTCGGCCAGGTCTGCCTCGACCAGATCGGCCACACGACCCGGATCGGCGACCTCCTCGATCTGGCAGGAGTCCAGGAACGCCGCCAGCGCCTCGGCCATCTCCAGCGCCCGCAGGGGCTCCATCGCCCCGCCGTGGTGCGTGCTCACCAGCCGCGCCAGTTCGAACCGGCGCTTCAGCGGCGAGATGGCGGGCTTCAGGTCCAGCTCCAGCTCGCCCGGTGCGAAGGGCGGCTCGTCCTCTTCCAGATCGCCCAGCGGCCGTACCTGCGGCAGCAGCACAGGCCGGTCCCCCGACAGCAGGGTCAGGGCCTCGGTAAAGGCCCGCGTCGCGCGCCGGTTGGGCAGCAGGATCACCGCGTCGCTCAGGGTCTCCGGCGCGTCCTCTCCCAGCCAGTCCAGCACCCCCGCCGCCAGATCTTCCAGAAACGGCCGGTGCGCCTCGATGGACCACCAGCGCGGCCCGGCGCCCGCGAAGGGATCGAAGCGGCTCATGCGGTCGCCAGCCTCGCCTCGGCCTCATCGCGGGCCCCGGGGTCGCCGACGTGCATCCAGTCGCCGTCCAGAACACAGCCGAACAGCCGCCCCTCGGCCGCCGACCGCCGCCACAGGCCGCTCAGCGAAAACGCGCCGTTGGGCCCACCGGCGACATAGCCCGGCCGACAGATGTGCACGCCCATATAGGCATAGGGCGCCTCGGCCGCCTCGCCCCTGAAGGTCAGGGCCCCGTCGTCACCGAGAAAGAAATCCCCGCCCCCTTCAAAGCCGATCGCGCCCTCGCGCCGCGCCAGCAGCAGGGCCGCGTCCATGCGCTCCGGGTCCCACAGGGCCGCAAGCCCGGCCAGTGCATCGCCCCGGTCGGTCCAGACGCTGTCGATATTGGCCACGAACACCGGCTCATCGCCCAGCAGGGGGCGGGCCTTCTTCAGCCCGCCACCGGTCTCCAGCAGCTCGGCCCGCTCGTCGGAAATCGTGATCCCGGGCCCGCGCCCGCGCGCCGCCAGATGGGCCTCCAGCCGGTCAGCGAACCAGTGCACATTGACCACCGCCCGGGTCACTCCTGCGTCCGCCAGCCGGTCCAGCACATGGTCGATCAGGGCCCGACCGCCCACCTCGACCAGCGCCTTGGGCCGGTCATCGGTCAGGGGCCGCATCCGCGTGCCCAGCCCTGCGGCCAGCACCATGGCTGTAGTCGGAACCGTCATCCGCGCATCTCCTTCGGAACATGACGGTCGAACCAAACCCGGACCTGCGACAGTTCCGGACGTTTCAGGTTTTGTTCCAGATGTCGCCACATGCGCGGCATGAACTGGCGATAGCGCGGCTTGCCGTCCCGCGCGATCAGTCGGGCAAACACGCCGAGGATCCGCGCCTCGTTCAGCGCCGCCAGCGCGGCATAGTCGCGGCGGTACTCCTCGCGGTCGACCTGCATGATGTCGAAATAGTGGTCGAGCGCGACGGCCTCGAGCTCCGGCGGCACATCGCGCCGGGCGTCCTGCAGCAGGGAGTGCAGGTCCCAGACCGGGTGGGCCAGCACCGCATCCTGAAAATCGATCAGGCCGACGCGGCGAAAGCCCTCGCGCCCGGGCAGCCACAGCAGGTTTTCCGCATGATAGTCACGGTGGGCCATGACCCAGGCCTTCGCCTCGCCCATGGCCGCAAACGGCGCCCAGACCGCCTGCCATTCCGCCACGGCGTCAGGGCTGAAATCGAGGTCCGGGATCAGTTTCGGCATCCACTCGATGAACAGATCCGCCCCGGCGTGCAAAGCGGTCGCGTCATAGGTCAGCAGGGGCCAGTCCCCGCCGGGGCCCGGCAGGCGATCCGGCAGGGTCGCGGTCAGGTGCAGCCGGGCCAGCGCCTCGACCGCCTCGAGATAGAGGGGCCGCTCTTCCGTCCCCTGCTCGATCACCCGGGCATAGAGGTCGTCGCCCAGGTCCTCGAGGATCGCCAGACCGCTTGCGGCATCCAGCGCCACCACCTCCGGCGCCGACAGGCCGACCGAGCGCAGATGGCGGGCCACGGCGGCAAAGGCCTCGATCCGGCCGGCGGACAGGCGGGCGGTGGCATTCCAGCCATGGGCGCGGCGTTGCTCGGCCGTCCAGGCCGGGTCGCACGGCGGGCTTTCCAGCGCCGGGGCCTGATCCATCAGCATCAACCGGCTGCCTGCGGGCGTCGTCAGCCGCTCATAGCGCCGGGTTGAGGCATCGCCGGGCAGGGCATCGCGCCGCGCCTCGGCCAGCCCCGCTCCGGCCAGAAAATCGGCGATCAGGGCTTGCCGCTCAGACATGCAGTTCCTTCAGTTTCTCCGCCCAGACCCCATGGCCGGTCAGCTGCGCCCGGCGGCCCTCGCCGGCTGTCTCCAGCCTGACCGACAGCCGGTCCGGGCTCAAGGCCTCCGCGCCCCCGGTCCCCAGCCGTTCGGGCCATTCGATCAGGGCCACTCCGTCATCGATCGCCTCATGAAGGCCGATCTCATCAACCTCGCGGGGGTCGTCCAGCCGGTAGAGGTCGAAGTGGGCGACGGGCGGCCGGCTCTCGTAAAACTGCACGAGGGTGAAGGTTGGGCTGGGCACATCCTCGTCCGGTCGGGTCAGGGCCCGGATCAGGCCGCGCGCCAGCGTCGACTTGCCCATGCCCAGATCCCCGCTCAGCAGCACCACCTCACCGGCGGCCAGCCGTCCCGCCAGCGCCGCGCCCAGCCGGGTGGTCGCCGCTTCGTCGGCCAGGGGGATCTCGCGGGTCTCAGGCAAAGGGCGCATCCGGCTGGCCGGGCAGCACCCGCTCGATATAGGCCTTGAGCGCATAGGTCGCGCGCGTCGCCTCCACATCAAGGCGCTCCGGCGGGATGGATGGCCCGACGGTCAAGCGAAAGGTGCCGCCCGCCTTGTTCAGCATTTCGTGGAACAGGGTGATGTCGCGCAGCTCGGGCGAGATGCGGTCGAAGGTGTGGAACAGCCGCGACCAGGGTCCGCTCATATGGATCGGCACGATCGGGGCGCCGTACTTGCGGGCGAGGCTGACGGCGGTCGGCGACCAGTCCGGATCGGTCAGCTGGCCGTCTCCGGCGACCCGCGCCAGCCGCCCGGCCGGAAACAGCACCACGGCCCGATCCTCGTCAAAGGCCCTCCGCGCGGCGTCGAGCGTGGCGCGGGTCTTCTCCCGCGTGCGTTTGGCGGTGACCCACTCGACCGGAATGACCACCTCGCCCAGCCGCGGCGAGACCCGCAAGGCATCGGCATTGGCAAAGAAGATCGCATCCGGTCGCCGCGCCCGGATGGCGTCATAGGCGGCGATGCCGTCGGCGATCCCGGTCGGATGGTTGCTGATCACCACACAGCGGCCCGTCTCCGGGATGCGATCCGCGTTCAGGGCCCGGACATCGAGCGCCAGCAGTCTGGACACATAATCCAGCGCCTCGGCTCCGCCCATGGGGACCACGGCATCGGCCATGGCGCGCGCCTTCCGGTACCCCAGCAGGGCGTACAGGAAGGGCCGGATCATCGGCCAGCCGGCCGAGCCCGTCAGCCGGGGCGCACGCTCGGCGATCAGCACATCGCAGATATGTCGGGAATCGGGGACCACCGTCATGATCCGGTTGTCGCCGCTCCCGCGCGGTCGGGCAAGCGCGGTGATGCGTCGGGGCTTTGCCGGAGCCGCCCGGCGGTGCTACGCCTGCGTTCCTCCGTTCTGGCCAAAGTTCAGACAAGCCCAAGAGGTCCGGCGCATGCGATCTTTCCCGACATTCCTGATCCGCTCCACGGCGGCTGCGGCCCTTCTGGCCATCAGCCTGATCGCCGCCCCTGCGGCAACACAGGCCCAGACCCGGGATGCGGGCGCCGAGCCCTTCACCTATGACGTCATGCTGGGACTGAACCGGCTGTCGGACCCCCAGGTGTCACCCGACGGTCACTGGGTGACCTATCAGGTGCGGGCGGTCGACCCGGTCAACGGCGGGGGCGGCACCACCCTGTGGCTGCAGGATCTGACCGGATCGGATGAGGCCCGGCCCCTGTTTCCGAACGGTGGACAGGGCAATACCGTGCGCTGGGCGCCCGACGGCGGCACCCTCTACTTCCTGTCGTCACGCTCCGGCTCGAACCAGGTCTGGGCCACCGACACCGAGGGCACCGAACAGGTCCAGGTCACCGACCTGCCATTTGATGTCCAGGGCTACAAGGTCTCGCCCGACGGCGAGCGACTGGTCGTGGCGCTGGCCGTCTATCCGGACTGCGAGACGCTGGCCTGTTCGGTCGAACGGTCCGAGGCTGAAGCCGCCCGCCGCAGCACCGGTCGCGTCTATGACCGCATGTTCGTCCGCCACTGGGACACCTGGAAGGACGGCACCCAGAACCATCTGTTCGTCGTCTCGCTGGGCGCCGATGGCAGGGCCGAGGGCGACCCCGTCTGGGTGACGCGCGGTTTTGACGGCGACACCCCCTCCAAGCCGTTCGGCGGCGAAGAGGACTTTACCTTCACCCCCGACGGACGGGCGCTGGTGTTCTCGGCGCGCGAGGCCGGCACGAGCGAGCCGTGGAGCACCGACTTCGACCTGTGGCTGACTGACGGCCTCGGTGACAGCGGCGCCTTCACCAATCTGACCGACAGCAATCCCGCCTGGGATGCCGGTCCGGTCTTCTCGCCCGACGGTCGCACCCTGGCGTATCGCGCCATGTCCCGCCCGGGCTTCGAGGCGGACAAGTTCAGCATCATGCTGCGCGACATGGAAACCGGTCAGGTCCGCCAGATCGCCGCCAATTGGGACCGCTCGGCCAGCAGCCTGTCCTGGGGTCCGGACGGCAACACCCTCTATGTCACCGCCCAGGACACCGGCCACTACCGGATGTTCGCGATCGATACCCGCAACGGCGTGGTCATCCCCTTCACCGGCGAGGGTTCGGTCGCCTCCAGCAGCCTGACGCCGTCGGGCATCGTCTATTCGCTGGCCGCCCTGGATCAGCCGGGTGACCTCTGGTTCAAGACGTATCGCGGCCGCGAAATGCCGCGCCGCCTGACCGAGATCAATCCGGTCCTCGGCGAGCTTGCCTTCGGCGAGGCCGAGCAGTTCACCTTCAAGGGCTGGAACGACGAAACCGTCCACGCCTGGGTGATCAAGCCCGCCAACTATGTCGCGGGCGAAAAATATCCTGTCGCCTTCCTGATCCACGGCGGGCCGCAGGGCACCTTCAGCAACAACTGGTCCTGGCGCTGGAACCCCCAGACCTATGCCGGGGCCGGCTATGCGGTGGTGATGATCGATTTCCACGGCTCGATCGGTTACGGCCAGGCCTTCACCGACTCGATCAGCCAGCACTGGGGCGATCGCCCGCTGGAGGACCTGCAAAAGGGCTGGGCCCACGCCCTGCGGACCTATGGCTTCCTCGACGGTGACCGCGCCTGCGCGCTCGGGGCGTCCTACGGCGGCTATATGGTCAACTGGATCGCCGGAAACTGGCCGAATGCCTTCAAATGCCTGGTCAACCACGACGGCGTCTTCGACACCTTCGCCATGGGCTTTTCGACGGAGGAGCTCTGGTTCACCGAGTGGGAGAACGGCGGCACCCCGTGGGAAAATCCGCGCGGCTATCAGGAATTCAACCCGGCCAACCACGTCCACAAGTGGAACACGCCGATGCTGGTCATCCAGGGCGATCTGGATTTCCGCGTCCCCACGACCCAGAGCCTGTCGACCTTCACCGCCCTGCAGCGTCAGGGCATCGAAAGCCGCCTGCTGGTCTTCCCGGACGAGAACCACTGGGT
>CAYNDG010000020.1:0-2466 GCA_964395805.1 uncultured Brevundimonas sp. | reverse complement strand
GGGGTCAGCGTCTCAGCGGCGCAGGTCGGCCCGTTGCTCGCTGATCCGTTCAAAGCGGACGTACTCCCGCTCGGTCATGCAGCGCGGCGCCTCCCAGCGCTCACCGGCATCGCGTGCGGCCAGCAGGTCGCGGGCTGAAACGAATACCGGCCGTTGGCCATACTCGCGCTCGAAGCTGGCGCGGGTGGCGGCGTCCTCGCCACAGATCATCACGGCTTGAGCGGGCGCGCGCTGGCCCTTCGGGTCGACCGAGGCCGAGGCGGGTGCGGCCGCCGAAAGGGCCAGGCCGGCAACAAGGGACAGGGACAGTGCAGTACGGATCATGGGCGTAGCCTCCAGCAAAAAGGGGGACGCTCCCGGGCGTCTTCCCGCACAGAATGCGCCGTTTGATCCCAATGTAAATATTATATGACAGTTTACGACAGGAAAAATGACAAGCGCTTGGTATACGGCTTATTTTTTCTGACCCTCCAGGCTTCCTCCCGTCATCCTCGGGTCAAGTCGGAGGATGACGAGGGGCTGAGGGCAGCAGCCATCATGCCCGCCGCCCGAAATTTCCACGCTTTCAACGCCCCTTCCGTTTCTCGCACCATTCGTCCCGCTCTGGTCGTCGCCTCACCCATACTGTCCGGTTGCTAAAGGCCCGACCGATGGAGGAGCGCCCGAATCCAGACTATTCAGACGGTTCAGACGGTATTTTCCATCACCTCCCCATCTTGATGGGGAGGGGGACCGCGGAGCGGTGGAGGGGGCGGCACTGCCGTCAAAACACAGGAGCATGCACAGCATCTACCCACCCCGCCGCCCCCTCCGTCACGGCGCAAGTGCGCCGCGCCACCTCCCCGCAAGCGGAGAGGTGATGAGGAACACCATTCCAGACCCTTCAGACTATTCAGACGGTTCAGACGGTAAATCTAACCCCCTCTCCGATGGGACCCGAAGGGCAGCGCGGAGCCTGAGAGGGGGCAGGGGGTGAGGGGTTCTCCGCCTCCTTCGGCGTGAGCCGTCGCACCGGCTGCCACGGCGTTCGTCGACGGATGACGACGACCCTCATCCGGCGCTCACGCGCCAGCTTCTCCCAGCGGGAGAAGGATACACTTCACCGCTAGGCCCGATTCCAGACCAGTCAGACTATTCAGACGGTATTTTCCCACCCCGCCCCGCCACCCCAACGTCCCTCCTGGCAGCCAAATCCCCCGTTCGCGCGTATCTAGGGTCCCCATGACGTCGATCCCGAGTTCTCCCATGACCCGCCGCGCCACCCTGGCGACCCTGCTGGCCGGGCTGGCCGCCGCCTGCTCGCCGCTGGGCCTGCTCAACAGTCTGGGGCCGCGCGATTCCGGCGCCCGGCGCGTGGCCCGGGACCAGCCGTATGGCGACGATCCGCGCCAGAAGATGGATATCTACGCGCCCGAGGCGGCCTCTACCGCCGCGCCGGTTCCGACGCTGGTGTTCTTCTATGGCGGCGGTTGGGATTCAGGCTCCCGCGACGTCTATGGCTGGGCGGCCCAGGCCCTTGCGGCCAGGGGGTTTGTCGTGGTCCTTCCCGACTATCGGCTGGTGCCCGATGTCCACTTCCCCGGCTTCATCGAGGATGCGGCGCTCGCCACGGCCGTGGCCGCCGACCGGGTCAAGAACCTTGGCGGAGATCCCGACCGGCTGGGCGTGCTCGGCCATTCGGCCGGTGCCCATCTGGCCATGATGATCGCGCTGGACCGGCGCTATATGGCTTCGGTCGATCGCCCCGGACTGATCAAGGCCGCAGCCGGTCTGGCGGGTCCCTACGAATTCCTGCCGTTCGATGTGAAGGCCTCGATCAATGCCTTCGGTCGCGCCCCCGACCCGACCCTGACCCAGCCCGTCACCTTCGCCCGCGCCGACGCCCCGCCCCTGTGGCTGGGCCACGGCACGGACGATACCGTGGTCCATGCCGAGGACACCCGCCTCTTGTGCGAACGCATGGACGCGGTCGGCGGCACCTGCACGGCCCGCTTCTACGAAGGGCTGGACCACGCCGATCTGATCGCGACCTTCTCGCCCCTGTTCCGCAAGAAGGCCCCCGTGCTGGCCGAGGTGTCGGATTTCTTCCAGCGTGAGCTGGCCTGACCGGAGCCGCACAGCTCTACCGTCTCGCCAAGGTCATACTGTTCCGCTAGAGGAGGCCATGACAGAGCAAATGACCCCCGACGCGGTCCTCGACCGCCTTGAATCCCTTTACACCAAATCCGTTGACACCCTGCGCCAGGCGGTGCGGGACTTTGTCGATCACGGCACCCGCCCCGATCCCGCCGCCCGGGCCGATGGCCTGTTCGCCTATCCCGAGCTTCGCATCCGCTGGCATGGCGACCGGCCCCAGGACCTTCAGCCCCGCGCCTATGCCCGGCTGTCGAAGCAGGGCACCTATGCCACCACCGTCACCCGCCCCGACCTGTTCCGCGACTATCTGAAGGAGCAGCTGACCCTCCT
>CAYNDG010000019.1:6506-13916 GCA_964395805.1 uncultured Brevundimonas sp. | reverse complement strand
CCGCCCCACAGCACCGAGGCCCAGGCAATCGGCGGAGCGCTGAGGGCGGCGGCAATCTGGTCTCGCTCAAAGGTCAGCGAGGCCAGAGCCAGCACCGGCATGGTCACCATGGCCAGCAGGCCCTGCATCTTGAGCGGCGGGATCGAGGTCGTCCGCCGGGCGATCACTGTGGTCAGGGCCCAGGCTGCCGCTGCGGCAATGCCGACCAGGATGGCGTCCCAGTCGTGCAGCACATTCGGGTCCGCCGACATCCCGACCACGCCGACGAAGGCCACCGCCAGTCCCGCCAGCGCCGGCGCCTTCAGCCGCTCCCCCAGCAGCAGGAAGGCGAACAGGGCGGTGAACGGGATCCACAGCTGGGCCGCCACCGACACCGGGCTGACGTCATCCGCCAGCCAGAAGGCCACATAGATCAGGCCATAGTGCAGCGGGCCGCCCACCCCCACGATCAGCAGCAGGCTCTTCCAGTTCGGGAAGGGCGGGCGGATGAAGGCGGTCAGGCACAGGGCCGTCAGGGCGAACCGCAGCGACCCCGTCATCAGCGGCGGCAGGGAGTCGGTCGCCACCTTGGCGGCGGCGTTGTTCACGCCCCAGATGACGATCACGGCGACGATGGCCGCGATCTCCAGCAGGCTCAGCTTGTGGGGAATCAGGGGTCGCGTCTGGGTCACACGCCGCTCCTGGCACAGTTCCGCCCCGTCCGCCCGTCAACAGCGGTGACGGACGGTTTCAGGGCCTGTGACCTAGAAGGGGATGTCGTCGTTCAGGTCGTAGCTTTCCTTTGGCCCCGACGAACGGGCCTGCCCGCCGGACGAGAAGCCCGAGCCATAGTCGTCATCCGAACGGCCGCCGCCGCCCGAACCGCCGCCGTCACCGCGACCGCCCAGCATGGTCAGATTGCCGTTGAAGCGCTGGATCACGACCTCGGTCGTATACTTCTCGACCCCGTTCTGCTCGTACTTCCGCGTTGCCAGCGAGCCCTCGATGTACACGGTCGAGCCCTTCTTCAGGTAGTTCTCGGCCACCTTGACGATGTTCTCGTTGAAGATGACCACCTGGTGCCACTCGGTCTTCTCCTTGCGCTCGCCCGTGGCCTTGTCGCGCCAGGTTTCGGACGTCGCGATCCGCAGATTGCAGACCCGGTCGCCGCTGTTGAGGGTGCGGATCTCGGGGTCCTTGCCCAGATTGCCGATCAGGATGACCTTGTTGACGCTGCCCGCCATCTTCCAACTCCGTTTATCAGGCCCGCTCCCGGGCCGTTTGTTCTTCTAATGTTCTGGTCGCCCTCGACGGCCGCGTCAAGCCGCGATGCCTATTCTGCCGGAGGGGTCTCCGGACTGGCCGCGACCGCCACAGGCCGCCCGTCCTCGTCACGGCGGATGGCGCCGGGGATGGCCAGTCGTCCGTCACCGGTTCGGGCCAGGGCGAAGAAGCGCGGCCCGGTCAGGGTCTTGCTGAACTGGACGCCACGCCGGTCGATGAAGATGAACTGCCCCTGATAGGCGCCGATGATCTCGCGGTTCGTGCCACCCAGGCGAAGGAACCGCAACCGCATCTCCTCGAGACGCGCGGCGCACTGTTCGATCTGGGCCTGGTCGCGGGCCACGACGTTCAGGGCGGGGGGGTCCCCCTCGACCTCGGCGGGAACGACATAATAGCAGACGCCGACATCATAGGGGGCTTCGACCCGGTCCCCGGCGCAGCCTGACACGCCGATGCCCGCGGCCATGAGAACCGGCAGGAAAGTCTTCATCGGCCCAGCTCCGGGAAGGTGCAGGTCCGCCGGTCCTGCTCGGTGAGGGTGCGGAAATTCGTATTGTCAGAGGATTGCTCGACCCGGCCGGGGACCAGTCTCAGGGTGACATCACCCCACCGGCCATAGCGGGCTTCGCCGGGTCGCACGCAGGTCCCCGAATAGAGAGCCTGGACGCAGGCCTCCAGCCCCATCGAGCTCGACAGGGAGCGCCAGTCAGATCCCGTGTGGCGCAGGCAGGCCGCACCCGGCCGCGCGGGCGCCTCAGGCTGCGTCGCCGGAGTTTCAATGACAGGCGGCACATCCTCGATCTCGATCGGCGGCAGGGTCGGCGGCGGGGCAAGTGAGGCGGTCGGCGCCGCGACCAGCGCCCCCGTTTCGTCGATCCCCACATCCAGGGCTTCGGTTGCGAGGCCGTTGCGTTGGGCACATTGGTCGAGGGTCAGCATACCCACGAACCGTCCCTCCACGAAGCAGCGCAGCTCCCGTGTCGGTTCCAGTGACTCGGGCTCGGCGACATCGACCTGAAGCTGGCCCTTGGGCCCCTCCGGCGTCTCCGCGCCCCCGCCACGCATGAAGACGAGCGCCAGCATGATCGCCAGGATCGCGGCCAGGCCGGCCCCGATCGCCAGGATGATCCGATTGTCAGGAGGGGAGGCCATGCGGCAGCGCTCGACAGCAACAGATGAGGGGGACCAATAACCCCGACCGCCCCCGCGGCGTCAACCGCCTTCGGCCCGATCCGGCGTCTCAGCCCCCCAGTCGGGCCAGGGCTGCCTGATAGTTGGCGATCTGCGCCGTCAGATAGGTGGGGACCGCTCCCGATGTTGCCGAATTGGTCGGGGCCGGGGCCAGGGCACGATAGGCGTCGCGGATGGCCTTCATGGCCCCTTGCAGGCGTTCGCCCGCCGCGGTGCGGGCATCCGCGCTCGACAGGTTGAGCGTGCCGGGCAGGTTGAGGCCGAACGTCCGTGGCCCTTTTCCGGCTGTCCCGTTCGGGCCGATGAAGCCCGCTGACAGACCAAGGCCCGCCAGGGCGTCCCGCCCCGGCTCCCCCGACACCAGTACCGCGCCCTCGCGGCCGTCCCGGGCCGTGATGGACAGGCGCTGCACGCCAGCCAAGACCGAGTTCAGTCCCTGCGGCGCCTTTTCCGAGGTCGCACTCTCGGAGGCGACGGTGACCTTGAGCCGGGCGCCGGAGGCAAGCTCGATCTTGCGTGCCAGGGTCTGGAGCGTATCGCGGGCATCAATGGTCACCGTCACAGCCCGCCCGCCCGAGGGCGGCACGATCGAGAACCGGTCCCCCACCCGCAATGACGTGGCATCGACCAGTCGTTTGGACTCGCTCTGCGCGATCTCGCCCGCAGGCAGGCCCAGCCGGTCCAGAACACTGGTCGCGCCCCTGGCTACCGCCAGCGACAGCGGCGCTGCCTTGCCACCCTGTCCCGCCCAGGTTCCGCTCCATTCCACCGAGCCGGTCAGCGGATCAATGCGGCTGAGATAGCCCTGGACAGGCTCGTCCTCTGCCGCCGTCACGGCGCGGGCCGAGGTTCCGGTCATCCACAGTTTGCCGTCCAGCAGTTTGACGTCGGCGACCGCCTCCTCCCCGGCGGTGCCGATATAGGTCAGGCGTTCGGCCCCGGAGGCCGTCAGATCTTCTGACAGCACCGCGACGAAGGCGTCGAGCCCGCCGTTGTGTGCCTGATTGACGGTGCCGACATTCAGGGCGGTGTTGCGGGTGACGCCAGCCACGATGACCTGGCCCTGATCGATCTGAAGGCCCTTGATCTCGCCGTTCATCCGGCCGAGGTCGCGCGTCGACAGCAACTGGGGGGCGCCCCCCGGCGTCAACTGAAAGCGCCTGACGATCAGGTTCCCGTTCTCCTCCCCGGCCGTATACAGGGTGTCGCCGCTGACGGCCGTAGCCTGCAAGGAATCATCGCCGGCGCTGCCGAACTGCAGGGTTCCATCCACACGCGCAGCCCAGGAAGCCGTGGGATAGGGCTGGCTGGCGGTGAAGGTCTGCACATAGGCGTCCCAACCCCCGATGCCGACCGCACCGGTCATGGCCGATTTCGCGCGCCCCGTCACGACCACCTGACCGTCGGGACCAAAGGCGACGCCGGTTGCCTCGTCTGCTGCCCGCGCGCCCCGGCGTTGGGTCCAGAGCTCCTGACCCGAGGCATCGAACACGGTGACGAAGCTGTCGCTCTCACCGGCCACATCGCCGGCCTGACCGGGAACGAGGGCCCCCTTGACCGAGCCGGCGACGGCTACCCTGCCTGAATCGTCAATCGCCAGGGCATAGCCCGAAGCCTGATCAGCGGCGCCCAGGGCGCGCAGGCTGACCAGTCGGCCAGCGGAGTCCAGCTTGATCAGGGCGACATCTGACTGGCCCTTGATCGGGGTGTTGCCGCCGCCCCCCTCCATGTCTGCGACCAGCCATACAGACCCGTCGGACGCGGTGGCGCTGGCGCGGACAGTCCTTATCCCTTCGGGCAGCGGCGTCTGGGCAACCCGCCCGTCAATCCATTGTGTCTCGCCGATGCGCGGAGCGGCCGCGGTCGTCGCCGCCGCCGTGTCAGCCTGGAATTTGAGAAGCTCGTGGGCCCCGGCGGTTCCCGTCCCCTGGACGACATAGACGGCGTCAGCCGGGCTCGGCGCAGAGAAGGATACAGCCTCGGTCGACACGCCGCGGATGGCCAGCGACCACTGATCCGGCCCCGCCGGCAGGGTCACGGTACGGTTCCCGACCTGCAGGGTGCGAACCTCCGCAGGTTTGCGCTCGCGCCCGATGCGGGTCTCGAGCCCGGCGGCCTCCAGCTTGCCATTGATGTGAGCCGTCACGGAGCCGAGCGTGCGGGGTTCCGATCCCATCTCGGACAGGTCGATCCGGAAAGTATGGGTGTCATTCAGGCGTTTGACGTGGATGTCGAACACCACATCGCCCTCAAATGCGGCCACGGGCGAGGCGACATCCCCCTCGTGAATCGGCGAGGTGATCGAGATGGCCGAGTCACGTCGGACGCCGGCAGTGGTCTTGCTGATTGACTCCGTTACCCCCGCGACCAGCCGCACGTCCGACAGCGGGGTGCTGGCGACCCAGTTGCCGACTTCCCTGAGCCCGGCATCAAAGCGCTTGCTGATGAGCGCCAGCTCGGTCGTGCTGACACCCTTTGTACTGGCCCGGTTGACCAGCGCATTGAGGGTTTCCAGCCCCTGATACAGGGCGAACAGCCGCCGATAGTCATCCGGGGCCGAGGCGACGTCGAGGCGCGCGGCATTTTCGTCAATAAGGCGCCGGCCTCCGAGAGCCGACCGGACAAGGGTGTCCGCTTCCGGCACGACCGCCCGGGATGACCAGGGTGGGGTCGGCTGGGCCTTGCGCGCGACAAGCGACGACGCCGTCGCAAAACCTTGCGACGTCGAGAAGGCCGAGGAGCCTCCAAACAGTCCGAGAAGATAGCCGTTGCCGATCATGATGCACTCTCCGACACCTTGCAGGGTGCGTCGGAATGAAGCGTTAACATCCGTCCACGGAACCGCGAATCGGCTTACCCGTTAGGCCTCGGTTCGCTGAAACTGCCGGATGGAGCGTATGCCCATGGGTGCGTTGAGTAAGCTGCTGGTCTCGTTTCTCGCCTTGTACGGCTTCGCCAGACGGAGCGATCGTCGCGGACGACCGGCTCCGATCCTGATCGGCCGTTCAGGACTGCCCTGACCCTTCGAACGGGCCCTAGCTCCGGAACAGTGACAGGATGACCTGCGGCGCCTGATTGGCGATCGACAGGGCCTGGGCACCCAGTTGCTGCTGGACCTGGAGGGCCTGAAGGCGTGCACTTTCCTTTGCCAGATCAGCATCGACCAGGTTGCCGACACCGGATTCCAGCGTGTCCATCAGCTTGGTGACGAAGGTGTTGTGCGCCTCGATCTGCTTGGCCTGGGCGCCGATCTCACCGAGCGCCGAGTTGAGGGCCGTGATCGAGTTGTCGAGGGCCGTCAGGGCATTGGTCGCCCCGGTCAGCGTCAGCAGCGAATCCGACAGCGACAGGCTGATGATCGAGCCATTGAGGCTCAGATCCTTGCTGGACAGGGTGATCGACGAGCTGGCGTCGGCATTGGCCAGGAATTTGATGCCGTTGGAGAGGCTGCCGTTCAGGATATTGCCGCCATCGAAGCTGGCATTCTGGACGGAGGACTGAAGCGCGCGTAGCAGGGCCTTGAAGTCTGCATTCAGCAGCTCGCGCGATTGCGTCTTCAGCGACTCGTCCTTGGCCGCGACGACCTTCTCCTTGAGCTGGTTCAGGAGATCCGAGACGGATTCACCGGCGGAGAGGGCCACGTCTGCGATGGAGGTTGCACGATCAAGGCTCTGCTTGACCGCCGAGAGGGCACCGATATCCGCGCGTTGCCCCTGGGCGATGGCCCAGATGGCGGCATTGTCCTTGGCCCCCTGAACCTTCAGCCCGGTGCTGATCCGGTTCTGGACATCGCCCAGGCGGTCATTGGTCCGGGTCAGGTTCTGCAGGGCGATGGCCGCTGCGGTATTGGTATGGACGCTGTTCGTCATCCGAATCGGGCCTCTCGATGATGTACCGGGAGGCTAGGCCAGATTTCATTTGCACATGGTTAACGGGCGCTAACCACGACGTTTAACCACGCGGGGCCGTCCCTGCGTGGCGTCCGTGTCGGGGTTGCGTGCCTCGTCAGGCGGTGGTGTCGATCACCGCTCCGGCCGCATAGCCTTTCTGGTCCCTCAGCCGGGCCACCTCTTCCCGCGGCAACTGCCGAACCACTTCGCCGGTCTCCCGGTCGAGCACCTTGTATATAAAGACGCCTTTGCGGGCGCCTTGCTCGATGATCAGTCTGTAGCGGGCCGTCCGGTCAGCCTCCTGGGAGGCGCGGGACTGGTTGAAGTCGCTGCCGGCAGCCGAGCCAGCGGGAGCGACTGCGGCGGTGACGGGCCTTATCGTCGCATGTGTTTCCATTTCTCCCTGCGTCGGATGCGATCCGACGTCTCCGGTTCAGGGCTCGGACGACGGGACGGGGGCGCGAACGCCCCCGTCCCTGAATCGCTCCTTAGCGGAACAGTCCGAGCAGGATGGAAGTCGAGGAGTTGGCGATCGACAGAGCCTGCACACCCAGCTGTTGCTTGGTCTGCAGCGCTTGCAGTCGGGCGCTTTCCTTGGCCAGATCGGCATCGACGAGGTTACCCACGCCGGTTTCGAGGCTGTCCTGCAGCTTGCTCACGAACTTCAGGTGAGTGCTGAGGGAGTTGGAGCCCGTGCCCAGGCGGGCCAGGGCCGACGAGACGTTGTCGATCGAGGTGTTGATGACACCCAGGGCCGTGGTGGCCAGGGTCGAGGTGCCGATGGTCGCCGTGGCGGCCAGGGTCACGTTCGAGCCACCCAGCGACAGGTCTTCACCCGCCACCTTGATGGTCGAGCCGGCGGCGTTCGACAGGGCCTTGTAGCCGTTGGTGCCCGTCGAGCCATCCAGCAGGTTGACGCCGTTGAACTTGGCATTGTCGACAACGGTCGTGATCTGGTCACGGATCGACTTGAAGTCCTCGTTCAGGGCGTTACGGGCCGACGTCGTCAGCGAGGTGTCGCTGGCGGCCAGGGCCTTTTCCTTCAGCTGGATCAGCAGCTCGGAGA
>CAYNDG010000019.1:4300-6479 GCA_964395805.1 uncultured Brevundimonas sp. | reverse complement strand
ACGGCCGATTGACCGCGTTGCAGGCTGTCCTTGACGGCGTTCAGGGCACCGATTTCCGAACGCTGGCCCTGGGCGATAGCCCAGATGGCGCCGTTGTCCTTGGCGTTCGACACCTTCTTGCCGGTGTTGATCCGCGACTGGACGACGGAGAGTTCGTTGTTGGTGTTTTGCAGGTTCTGCAGGGCGATCATGGCGCCCGTGTTCGTGTTGACGCTGTTCAGCGGCATACCGATAGTCCTTCTTTCAAGGTATCCGACGCCGTTTTGGCTGCCGGGAGCGTTTTGCTCGGTTCAATGACAAGCAAGACCGACGCCAGCGCCGCAATTGTGGGCCAAAACTCAAGCCATTGATTTTTATACGTTAGGTTGCCTTAACCACGCCCTTGACCCGGCAACTTCTGCCGGGCCCTCGGCGAAAACGGCAGAATCTGCCGGGCTCACGGCAAATTCTGCCGGTTCGACCGGTCTGCCACCACCTGCGCAGCCCGCTCGGCCATCAGGGTGGCGACCGCCAGCCGGCGGGCCGCATCACAGGCCACCAGGGCCTCGCCGCGCGCCATATAGGCCGCCTCAAGGTCCGCGATCGTGGGCGAGGGGCCCAGCGTCACCAGACGGCACGGGCGCGACGCCTCCACCGGCAGGCTGAGCCTTACCGGCTCCGGCACAGAGGGCGGGCGCATGCCGGCACAGCTCGCGGTCATGGTCATCAAGGCGGCGCACCCGATCGGGTGCCAGGGGAAGGTCGGCATCATCGGCGTCTCTTGCTTGCTGTATGGCCGTGGCGGTGACGCGCCCGACCTCGATTTCGGTGTCACGGGCGGCTGTGACTTCGCGGCTGACGATGCGGTCGCCGTCCCGCTCGGCCCGTCGGGCATGGGCGTCGGCTTCGGCCAGGGCCGCGCGGGACCGGGCCGCTTCCAGTCTGCGCCCCTGCAGATTGAACGGATCCCAGCGCAGGCCCAGCCCGTGGGCGGCCACCAGCGCCAGCGCCACAGCGAGCAGGCCGCCGGCCACCCAAGCCCAGGTTCGCAGCCCCCTCATGCCGGATAGACCTTTCGGTCCAGCTCGAAATGTGGGCCATCGCGCAGGCGCGGCCAGTCCCCGCCCCAGACGATCTTCACGCCCCGCTCGCGGGCGGCGTGTTTGAAGGCGGTGGCGATGAGCGGATACAGGGGCCAGTCCCAGCGCACCTGCCCACCCACCACGGCCGCCACGTCGATGGCGTGCCCCGTCAGATGGCGCGAGTTGAGCGTGCGGCTGGCCCCGGCCTTGACCAGCGCTGCCTGTCGCGCCGGAGACCGCAGGCCCTCCGTCACCATGAAGTCGACCGGCGAGAGCGCCAGCGCCGCCTCTGCTACCTCAACCAGATCCGGATGCACGCCCAGAAGTGCGCGGCGGGAGCGGGTGGAAAATCGATAGCTCATGGCCGACCTCCCGCCCCGATCCGGAAGCGGACGCTCAGCGCCACCAGTTGCTGGGCGGTCGGTGACACCAGATACAGCACCGTGATCAGGGCGATCAGCAACAGCAGCCGCTCGACAAGACCGGGCAGAGCCTCGACCGGCGCCCGCTCGACCGCGCGGTGCACCAGCGCCCAAAGCGCCAGGCTGGTCAGGAAAACGAACAGCCGCCGCCACAGCCAGCGCCCCTCGGCCAGCGACGCGTCACTCGTGTCCATTGTATCAGCGTCCCTCAAAGCTCGTCCTCCCTCTCTCGCCGGGCCGGAGCCCCGAATTCGGCGGCGATCTCGTCCAGACAGTCTTCCAGCGTCAGATGGGCCGGGGCCTCCCACATCTCGGCATCCAGCAGGGGCAGTCCCCGATCCTGCGGCGCCCCCGGATTCACGCGCCGGGTCATCCAACCGCCACCAGAACGATCAGGCCATCAGCCCCCGCGCCGCCCGTGGCGCCCGCCGTGACACCCGCACCACCGCCGCCACCGCCGGCGCCATACAGACCGCCTGAGCCGCCCGCATGGCCGGAGGTCAGCGAGGCACTGCCACCGCCTCCGCCGCCGCCGGCTGGACCGTGGACCGGTTCACTGACGGAGGCGCCCGAGCTGCCCGGGGCACCGCTTCCCCCCGCGCCGCCCGCCGCCGGACGCAGCAGGACACATCCTGCACCTCCACCCCCGGCCGCCGCGCGGCCGGCCTGCTCGTGCTCTCCGCGCGGCGCCCCCGC
>CAYNDG010000019.1:0-4290 GCA_964395805.1 uncultured Brevundimonas sp. | reverse complement strand
GTCAGGGTCGACCCAAGGCCGTCGCCTCTGGCACCCGCCTCACCCCCGGCACTCCCGGCCGCACCGCCCTGCCCGCCCCCGGCGGCCAGCAGTTGCACGCCGCCAGACAGGATCCGGGAGAGGCCGCCATCCGCTCCGGGGGCACCGCCCGCCCCCACGGTCAGGTCCAGCGCGCCCGGCAGGCTGTCGACAGCCCAGACCGCGTAGCTGGTCCCTCCGCCCCCGCCGCCCCCGCCGCCCGGTCGTTCGGTACCGCTCGCGCCTGAGGCGCCGGCGCCCCCTCCACCGCCTGCGCCCACGACCGTCGCCTCGACCCAGCGCGCCCAGTCCGGCGGCGACCAGCTTCCATCCTCGCCGACCACTATGGCCTCGCGCCGCGTCGCCCCCAGTGGAAAGCTGACCCGGCCGCTCGCCGGGTCGACCTTCATCGCCTCGGTCCAGGCCGAGCCGTCGGCGCTGACCTTCAGGCCAAGGGCATCCTCGCCGATCAGGCCCAATTCCGCCCGACCGGACCAGCCGCTCTGCAGGATCAGCGACAGCACTCCTGACGGACCGGTCTTGTTCAGCACCAGCCTCAGGTCACCCGTGCCGCCGTCGCCCGTCTCCCGGGCCGTCCACAGCGCCGAGTTCAACTTCGCCAGAAACGGATTGGCCGCATCCGCCGTGGCGCCGATACCCAGTCGCTCCATGTCCTGCAGGGACCTGATCAGACGGTTCAGCGGAACCGGGTCGCCGTCCTGAAACACGACCACCTCCGCGACATCCCTGACGAAGGCCAGCATCCCCTCAGCTACGGCGACGCGGGTCCAGCCGCCGCCCTCAGCCCGCATCAGGCTCCCGGGTGAGAAAAGCGACCACGATCCGCCTGTCGCCCCGTCCGGCAGGACATAGAGCGCACCGTCGACCGCCCCCTCCGGTTGATCCGTCCGGGTGGTACTCTCGATGCAGCACTGAACCAGACCGTCCAGCCGGGTCAGCACCTCATTCAGGGTCACATGTTTCTGCATCTGACCGGCCGCCAGATAGGGCAGCCCAAGCCGTGCGCTGGTATCGCTCATCCTCACTCTCCCGAAAACGCTTCGGAAGCAGTGTGGCCCGCGGCGCGACCTGGTCTGGCTGAACGCTGCGCGGAGAAACTAAAGGTCGGATTTTACAGAAATAATCCCGCGAAGAACGCGCATTCATCCGTCCCGGTACAGCGGGGAGGCCAAGGAAGGGACGGGATGCCTCCCCGCTGGACAACAGGCAAACAGGGAGGCCGTGCCCGTCTGTCGTCGAGACAAGCTACGGTCAACCGGCACCTGGAGATGCAGTCTACAGGGGCTGGAACTCGCCCTGCGCCACGACCGGGCCGTCCGGATGGTCCGGGTTCGGGGTGTGGCCCGGCTGCTCCATGGACACGGCCACGGCAATCGCCCGGGTCGCCTGACCGACGATCACGCCTTCCAGACTGTGGCGCGAGGTGTCTGTGCCATCGATGGCACCGACCAGCTGGACGCCACCTTCGTCCGGCAGAACCAGCCACAGGTGGGGCACGCGCGTATCCCCCTCCATCTCCCGCGTCGGAGCCAGATACAGCTCACCGGTCGCGCTGTCATAGGCGAGGGTCAGGGCGGTGACGCCATTGTCGAGCTTCAGGGTCGCCACCCGCGTGATCGATCCCGCGTCCGGCGGGGGGGCCGGATCAGCGGCCGGATCGGGCGTGGCGACAAGCAGGACCACGGCGGCCAGGCTGGCGGCAAGCAAGCCCGTCGAGCCAATCGCCCACCGGCGCCAGAAGACGACGGCATTGTCGTTGGCCGCGCCACCCGTGGCCGCAAGGATGCGGGGCCAGAGGGCGGCAGACGGCTCTACCGGCTGCACTTCATCTGCCAGTCGGCTCAGGCGGCTGTTCCAGCGGTCGACCTCGGCCCCGAAGGCCGGGTCACGCATCGCTTCGGCGCGCGCCGCAGCCTCGGCCTCGGGGTTGAGGATACGGAGGGCATATTCCCCGGCCCGCGCAATACGGTCATTGTCGTCACGGGCCGTCATTGCTCCAGACAGCTCCTCAGTTTCAGAAGCCCCCGGCGAATCCAGCTTTTCATCGTTCCCAATGGCGTGTCTTCGCGCTGGGCCAGGACCTCATAGGTCACCCCTTCGAAAAAGGCCGTGCGAATGACCCGGCTGACCTTTTCATCCAGCTGGTCAAGGCACACGCCCAGGCGGCCCGCGTCGTCCGCCAGTTCAATCTGCTCAAGGGCCGAGGCGCCGTCGTCCGCCAGACCATAGGCCTCGTCCACCGGCACGCTGTTGCGGGCCACGGCTCCCGACCGCAGGCGGTCGATCGACCGGTTGCGGGCGATCGTCACCAGCCAGGTAATCGGGCTGGCGCGGCCGGGATCGAAGCTGGCGGCCCTGTTCCACACGGTCAGGTAAATCTCCTGCATGACGTCCTCGGCCAATTGCCGGTCAGACAAGATACGCAGGCACACGCCCATCAGCTTCGCCGAGGTGGCGTCATAGACCCGGCGAAACGCCGCACGGTCACCCCGGCCGGTCTGTCCGAGCGCTTCGGACAGGGCATCACGATCGAATACGGCGGTCATCCGGTCTCCTGCCGACCCCAAGGGCGCCAATAGGCGGGGGCGACCCTGCTTCGTCAATCCCTTCCGGCGCTAAAGCCGATCTCAGCCGTCCAGATAGATGACCCGCTTCAACTTGCGGTCCTGCTTCATTTCCTCGCGGTGGGTGTCATGGAGACCCTGGTCGCGGGCCTCGCGCTCCGACATCTCGATCCAGTGCGTCGACTCTATGTGCTTTTGCAGTGCCTTGGCCGCGAGCAGATGGCCCGGGAACAGGGCGTCCACCGCGTCGCCGGCGATGGGCACCGTGCCGGTTACCGTGTCGATCGTCAGATACCCCAGCATGCGGGCGAGAGTCCCGGGACCTGCCTTGACGCGCACGCCCAGATAGACCAGCCAGGCCCCCGCCCCCACCGTGTAAAGGGTGCCCAGCCCGGGGATCCATGTCAGGACCGCGTCCAGCCCCAGGCCAAACGGGCCGAAGGAAACCACGCGGTCAGAAATCTTCTTGATCCGCTCGACACTCAGCCAGACATCCTCGACGTCGGCGACCGATTTGACCATTGTGCCCTCCTGCCCCGATCCCCAACGCGCTACGGAGACCCACGTTCATCATGTTGGCAAGACTCAAGGCCATATTTCTGATGCTGTGGCCGTGGGTAATTTGCCTGATCCTGACCGGGCCGTGGTTGATACCGGCCGCAGCTCACATCAGTGGCCATGGCCATCGCTGGGTGGATATCCTGGCCCAGTTCACCGGCCCCGCCCTGGTTGGCTCGATCCTCGCCAGCCTGCTGGTCATGTTGATGAAACGCCCGCCCCTGATGGTGATGGCCTTTGGCGCCCTGTTGATCGCCGCCGGGACGTTTCTGCCGCAGGTCGCGGCACCGCCCGGCACGCCCGAGCGAGGCGCGCCGGTGCTGACTGTCTATTCCGCCAACCTCCACGCGGGGAACCCCGACGTCGAGGCCGTCGGAGCCAGTATTCGCGCGGCGCATCCGGACATCGTCATCCTGATAGAGGTCAGCCCCGCCGTCTTCGCGGCACGCCAGCAGATTCTGGCGGATCACCCCTATCAGCGTGCATCCGAAACCATCGTGCCTCCGGGCGCCCGTGGCAGTGTGATCATCGCCTCGCGCTTTCCCCTGTCTCCGGTCTCCGTGCCCCCGGACCAGCTTTCGGCCCTGCACGCCCTCGCGGACACGCCGCTGGGTCCGCTGCATCTGGTCGGGGTGCACATGACCCGGCCCTGGCCCTTCCAGTATCAGTGGGGCCAGATCTTGCAGGCTGAGATGCTGGCCAATCGCCTCGAGGGCGTGACCGAACCCATCCTCGTTGCGGGCGACTTCAACACCGTCTCGAGCACACGCATCGGCCGCCAGATCAAGGCGCAGACCGGCCTCGCGCCTGCGGACGCCTGGCCCGGCACCTGGCCGACCGGACTGCCCTCATGGCTCGGAATCACCATCGACCACCAGTGGCGCTCGGACGAGCTGGTCTTTCTGTCTCGACGGATCGGCAGGCCGACGGGCTCTGATCACTATCCGGTGGTAACCCGCATCACCCGGGCCCGCTCTCAGCCCTCGCGCTGATCCCTCAAGGCCGACAGCCGCGCGACGTGGCCGGATTCAGGAAAATCCCTGGCGATCCAGTCGGCCTCAAAGGCCTTCAGCAGCGCTCCCGTCTCCGGGCCCGGCGCGACCCCCAGCGCCGCGACCTCGCGTCCGCC
>CAYNDG010000018.1:0-14030 GCA_964395805.1 uncultured Brevundimonas sp. | reverse complement strand
CGGGCAGGCGATCCCGGAACGCCACCTCTCCCCCGCTCGCCGACCGGGGCGAAAACGCCTTCACATCCGGCCGGAAGCGCTCGGTCTCTGCGACGACCGACCCGTCAATGCCCGCGGATTCGAACACCTGGCGCCGGTTGGCGGCCTGCAGGGCGTCGCGGATGAAGTCTTCGACGGTATTGTCCGTGGCGCGCCGGCTCCAGACCCGGGCCGCCGGCTTGCCGGCCTCGTCGCGGGTCAGGAAGACGACGGAGTCGATCCGATCCGCCTTGTCGACCTCGGCGGTGAGCAGGCTCCGCACAAGCTCTTCCTGAGACCCTCCCGCTTCGGCCCGGGCCAGCTCTGCTGGCGTATCGACAATGCGCAGCCGCTGCCGGCTCAGGGCTTCGCCCAGGCCCCCGCCGCCCTGTTTCTCGGCCTGCTCCACGGCTTCCCTGGGCAGGCCGGTCGCCTTGACGGCCGCCTCCTGGGCCTCGGCCGCACGGGCCGCCCGCCGGTCGGCGTCGGCGCGCAGGGCATCCCGGACCGAACCCGCCAGCCCCTGCGCGGCCGGGCCTTCCTCGACCAGCACCACGGCGCGCACCGGCTCGCTGGTCCGCATCAGGATCGGGATCGCCCCGCCAAGGACGGCAAACATCGGAAACGCCAGCAGCGACAGCCAGAAGCCGACGGTCATGGCATAGGCGGCGAACTCCCGCCGCGCGATCAGAAGAGTGCGGTTCATCGGGCGGCCTCCAGGGCATCGCGGCGAACGGTCTGGTCCTGATCCGGGTCGTCCCCCGTCAGGCCGATAAAGGCATCGTGCAGGGTCGGCTCGCGCAGTTCGAACCGGTGCACATCCAGCCCGCCGAGGAAGGCCGCCTTCAGCGCATCCTGCCCCCGTCCTCCGGGCGCCAGTTCGGCCTTGAGCACCTTCATCGGCCCCTCGCCCCGCACCGTCTCGACCGAGACCACGCCCGGCAGCGATTTCACCGCATCCATGGCGATGTCGCCTTCCAGTTCCAGGAACCGGCGGGTTGTGGCCTTGGCCTCGTCGACCGTACCCTCAAACGCCTTCTGGCCCCGGGCCAGCAGCACCACCTTGTCGCACAGCCGCTCGGCGTGCTGCATGACGTGGGTCGAGAACAGCACGGTGGCGCCATCAGCGGCCAGACCGCGGATCATCTCTTCCAGTCCCTGCTGGTTGACCGGATCGAGGCCCGAGAACGGCTCGTCCAGGATGACGAACTCCGGCTTGTGCACCACGGAGGCGATCAGCTGCACCTTCTGGGCCATGCCCTTGGACAGCTCTTTCATCTTCTTGGTCTGGGCGTGTTCCAGCCCCTGCTGCTTCAGCATCACCCGGGCGCGCTTGCGCCCCTCGCCCGTCGGCAGGCCCTTCAGCGCCCCGAAAAAGGCGATCGCATCAATCGGGGTCATCTTCTTGTAGAGCCCGCGCTCCTCCGGAAGAAAGCCGATCCGGTCCCGCACGCTGCGGCCATCGCCGGCGCCCAGAATGCTGAGCGTGCCCGAGGTCTGCGGCTGCAGGCCCAGGATCATCCGCAGGGTCGAGGTCTTGCCCGCCCCGTTCGGCCCCAGAAAGCCACAGATGCTGCCCTTCGGCACGGAGAAGCTCAGATCCTTGACGGCCTGGAACGCGCCATAGCGCTTGCTGATGGCCGTCAGACTCAGTGCGGCGTCCATATGCGCCCCCCTTGGAAACTCTTGGTCGAAGCGAGTCCTAGGGTATGTAAAGGGTGTTTGACAACCTTGGCCGCGCCGGATCGGCGGCCGTTTTCATGAATTCGCTGTCATGATCTGTGTTTGGGGGGCTAGGCCCCCTCGGTCACCACGACCTCGAAGGTCCGGTCCAGCACCCGGGAGGGATTGATCGGACGGCCGCCGCGGCGAACCTCGAAATGAAGGTGCGGGCCGGTCGAATAGCCGGTTGAACCCACCAGACCCAGCCGGGTCTCGCCGGTCACGGCCATGCCTGTGGCCACGTCGACGCGGCTCATATGGGCATACAGCGTGGTCATGCCGTTGGGATGGGCCACCTCGACGAACCGGCCATAGCCCTCGGGCTGATAGCCGGTGCGGATCACCACGCCCTCGGCGGCAGAAAAGATGCTGGTCCCGGTCGGCGCGGCCATATCGACGCCATTGTGCGGACGCGCCGCGCCCTCGCCGCCCAGGCGGCGCATACCAAAGCGTGAATTGATCGGATATCCCCGCAGCGGGGCTTCAAAGCGGATTTCCCGGGTCACCGGTCCGGCCGGTTCAGCCACGGCCACTACGGGCGGGGCAACCGGCCCCTCGTCCGTCACCGTCGGGTCGACTGCAGGAAGGGCGATCGGGGCCGCCGCCATCGCCATCACGGCCATGCAGACCAGACCAAGGGACTGACCGGATTGGGTGACAAGGCTACGCAGTCGGGCGTCAAGGCGTCGCATGTGGCGGCGTCTCCGTTCTGGATCGTGCGGCGGGAGGAACGGCGCCCCTTCGGGGCAGCACCGGTCTCAATCAATGAGGGCGCCTTCTGGCCTTCCCCTGGGACGAGAATGAGGCACCGGGCGCGTCAGGAGGTCGCACCCGGGAACCCGGACGCCTGGACGCAAAAAGGGGCGGAGCCTCGCAGCCCCGCCCCTGTTATGTCCGCATCAGCTGTGCCTAGGGCAGCGGCATCCGCAGGGTGACCCCGCCGACAAAGCTGTCGGCATGATCGCCGTAGCGACCCTTGAGGCCCAGGCCCACGCGCGCCGGACCCCAGTCGACCTCAAGACCCACCTGGGCCAGCAGCTGGCCACCCATCGGATCCTCGATCGTGCGGTAGAGCACCTGCGACGGGCTGCCGGCAATGCCGGTCCCGACAGGGTCAGATCCGTCGTCAAGACTGTCGCGCCAGCCGCCCTCGACATAGAAGGTCACGCCCTCAATGCCGCTTTCGGCGCGCAGGGTGACCTCGCCCGTGATCCCCTCGACCGTGCGGTCCTGATAGGCGTACTGGGCGGCGACACCGTTCTCGATATAGCCGCTGACATCGGTCGAGGCCCAGGTCACGGCCACGCGGGGCGACAGGGCGATTCCGCCCATGTCGAACCAGGTCCCGCCCTGCACCCGGACACCGCGGCTGTAGCCCTCGGTCTCACCCGTATGGACGACGGGGCCGACGCCGGTGACGCGGCGGATGTCGTCATAGGTATCGCGCGAGGCGCCCGCCGTGACGTTGGCGAACAGCGGTCCCGAACGCCAGCCGATGAAGGCGTCGAACGAGAAATTCTGGCTGTCGAACCGGGTCGGTCCGGCCACCGTCTCCGCTTGCCGGAAGCTTCCGGCAAAGCCCATGCGCCAGCTTTCGGACAGGCTGTGGTCAAGAGCCAGACGGATGCCCTGACCTTCAACCTTGGCCCCGGGGACGATGCCACGGGCATCGACGTCGGTGGTGTCGCCGGTCAGGCTCACATCCAGGGTCGTTTCGCCCGCCTGCCAGGCCTTCCACCCGGAAAGAGCCTCCGAGCCAAGGTCCAGCGAGTCCTCGCGCTGGCGCATCGACAGCTCACCCTGGTGGGCCGTGGCCGCACCCCGGTCGCCATAGTACAGATAGTCATTGGCCAGGCTGGCAATGGCACGGTGGCCCGCCGCCGTCGGGTGGACACCGTCCAGATAGAAATAGTCGTTCGGGTTCGAGCAGAGCGTCAGGGTCAGCTGGTTGAAGCAGCGATCGGTGACATTGGTCACCCCGAACGCCGTCGGATTGCCGGCAATGGTGTCGCCGATCTTGAACAGATCCATCAGGATGATGTTGGTGCCGGGCCGGTTGGCCGCGACGGTGCTCAGGCCATTGTAGACGGCGCCGTTAAAGGTCGTCACCGCATAGTCGGCCAGCGGTGCCGCCGGCGACGTCCTGAACTCCGGTGTCAGGCTCAGCTTCGGCAGATTGGTGACCAGGATGGTGCCGGCACCGGCTGCAGCGACGCTGTCGACCAGCAGGTTGATGTCGGCGGCAGCCGACAGCGACACTACCTGGATCGCTCCGGCGGGATTGATCGAGGCCCCGGCGGCGGGCAGGCCCTGGAAGATGTTGTTGGCGCCGCCCAGAATGCTGACCAGATCACCGGACCCGAAAGTCCCGCCGGCACCGAGATAGGCGTTCAGCTGGGTCCGCATGCCGGGAGGGGCTCCGGCCAGATCGGTGCGCGCACCGCCGAAGGCATAGTTGATGCTGCCGGCATTGGAGTCACCCGCCGCGAACCGGCCGAGATTGAAGCCAAGCAGCTCCACGAACACCGGTCCGGTCGAGAAACGGCCCTGGAAGTA
Organism: uncultured Brevundimonas sp.; assembly: GCA_964395805.1. Classification (GTDB taxonomy): domain Bacteria; phylum Pseudomonadota; class Alphaproteobacteria; order Caulobacterales; family Caulobacteraceae; genus Brevundimonas. The sequence goes on along the minus strand of CAYNDG010000018.1, from coordinate 9,734 downwards.
GAAGGGCGCGGGCGGCTGCGCGCCGCCGGTAAACAGGAACAGATTGCCGTTGTCGCTCAGGCTGTCGCCGAACACGACGAGGCGGTTATAGCTCTGGGCATTGGCGGCCCCGGCGAGGGCTGCCCCTGCAGCAAGGGTCAGGGCTGCAGCCGCAGCAGTGCGCATGAAACGTGACATGGTGTGATCCTCCCTCAGTCGTCAGACGCGACCGTTGGTTACAGTGTGCGCGCGCCTTGGCGTTGTGCGCAAGATGCCGCGACGGAAACCTTCAGTAGAGGGATCGAAACCGAAGCGTCCCGGGCACAGTCCTGAGCGCATCGAGGGCCCCGGACTGATAGTCCCGGTCGACATCGGTGATCACATAACCGATGCGGCCGTCGGTCTTCAGGTGCTGGCCCAGAATGTTCAGCCCGGCATCGGACAGGGCCTGATTCAGGGCCGCCAGCACGCCCGGCTGGTTCTGGTGGATGTGCAGCAGGCGATGCGCCCCCTGCACGTCCGACAGCTGCACATTCGGCAGATTGACGCAGAAGGTCGTGTCCCCCCGGTTGAGATACCCCAGCAGGCGCGAGGCCGCGAACGCCCCGATGGCCTCCTGCGCCTCCTCGGTCGAGCCTCCGACATGCGGCGTCAGAATGACATTGGCCAGCCCGCGCAGGGGGCTGTCGAACGGGTCCTGATTGGTCCGGGGCTCTTCCGGGAAGACATCGATGGCTGCGCCGCCCAGACGGCCCTCGGACAGAGCCTCAGCCAGGGCGTCGACATCCACCACATGCCCGCGCGACAGGTTCAGCAACAGGGCGCCCGGCTTCATACGCGTCAGTTCGGCGGCACCGACAAGCATCCGGTTTCCGGCCCGCCCGTCCACATGCAGGCTGACCGCGTCGGCCTCGGCCAGCAGGGCGTCCAGACTTTCCGCCGCCCGCGCATTGCCCAGCGCGAGGCGCTCGGACAGGTCATGGTAGATCACCCGCATGCCCAGCGCCTCGGCCAGCACCGACAGCTGCGAGCCGATGGCGCCATAGCCGACGATCCCCAGCGTCTTGCCGCGCAGCTCGCGCGAGCCCCTGGCGCTCTTGAGCCAGCGCCCCTCGTGCAGGGCGGTCGAGCGGTCCACCACCCCCCGCATCAGGGCGATCAGCACGCCGATGGCCAGCTCCACCACCGAGCGGGTGTTGGAATAGGGCGCGTTGAATACGGCGATCCCCCGGCGGCTGGCCGCGTCCAGGTCGATCTGGTTCGTGCCGATGCAAAAGGCCCCCACGGCCATCAGCCGGTCCGCCGCCTCGATCACGCGTTCGCTGAGCACCGTTTTGGACCGCAGACCCAGCACATGCACGCCCTTAAGCCGCGCGAGCAGCGCCTCCTCGTCCAGCGCGCCGGCCTCGCATTCGACCGTATAGCCCGCGTCCTCCAGTGCCTTCACCGCCGCCGGGTGAACCGACTCCAGCAAAAGCACGCGAATGCGGCTGCGCGGATACGACCACCGCCCGATCAGTCCCTCGGCATACAGGACCTCGTCCAGAGATACGGCCACGGCATCCGCCGCCTCGACCACGCGGGGGCGGCGCACCACCTCACAGTAGGCATGGAACCGGTCGGCCAGCCCCGCCAGACGCACCTCGGCATCCGTCCAGCCGTCGCCGATCATGACCACGGGCCCCGTCAGGGCCAGCGCCCGGATGGCGGTCACCTTGCCGCCGTCGGCCGACAGCGGGTTGGCACGGTCGACCCCGGTCACGCGGCCCGCCTCATCATAGGTCAGGTCATTGGCCAGAACCCGCGCGTCCGGCACGCCCAGGTGGCGGGCCACGGGCGCGATCACCTCGCGAAAGCCGCCGGACACGATCACCAGGCGGTCCGCATGGGCGCGCAGGGTCTCGACGTTGCGGGCGACCGATGGCGCCAGTCGCGCCACGGCCTGTTCCGCCAGCGCCAGCACATGGTCGCGCGTCAGCGGCAGCAGGGTCAGCCGGCGGGTCAGGGCCTCATCAAAGCCGATGGCACCCGACATGGCCTGATCGGTAAGGGTGGCAATCTCTAAGCGGATTGCCCCGGCCTCCGGCGCACCCTCCAGCGCCAGCTCGGCCAGCGCCTCCAGCGTCTCGAAGCCGACCAGCGTCGAATCGAAGTCGAAGATCAGTGTGGGCGCATCGGACATGGCCCGACCTTGACCCACCTTCGCAGTTGCAGCAACGGCTCAGTCGTCGTTTTGCCGGGCCTTCAGCGCCACTGCGGCCAGCACCCCCAGCAGGGCGACGGTCGCCGCCACGGCTCCGCCTTCCTTCGCATGGTCCCTGGCATAATGGCCCGCGTCAGACGCATAGCGCCGGGCCCGCCCGCCATAACGATCCAGTTCAGCCTGGAGAGCCTCCAGACGCCCGTCTATCCCGCCTGAACGCAGCCGCGACAGCCACGGCAGGGACGGCATCGGCCAGCGCCGCGGATCGGCGTGCGCCTTCCACCGTTCGAACCGCGTCGGCCCGGACTTCTGATTGAGCAGGAGGTATCCGATTCCGATCGAGACCAGCAGCGCCAGCACCGCCCCGGCAATCCCCGGGTGTTTCCTCACCTCGGCCAGGGTGCTGAAGCGGCGCACCACAGGATAGTGCAACTCGTCGGCCAGTCCGTCATTGGTCGGGTCGTACAGACCGTCGTCCCAGGGGTGATAGTCATGGGTCTTGTCGCGCATCATCGATGGAGCAAAGCGCGCGAACAGCGGCTCCGCAACCCCCGGCAGCGCCGAATAGAAGGACGCGATCAACCGCCCGCCCCCGCCGACCGTGATCTCGCGGATCGGGTGGCTGGCGCAATAGAGCACCGTGTCGGCCACCACATGGGTGCCATAGACGGGCTGGGGATTCTGCACCGCCTGACCGGTCAGGTTGCGAGCGTGGCGGTTGTAGGGGGTGTCGACCGCTGCCGGCTTGACCAGACTCAGCGACACCGGCGCCTTCTCGCGCATCAGCTCAATACGCAGCGAATTGGTGAACCCCTTCACCGCATGCTTCGAGGCGGAAAAAATGCCCTGCAGCGGGATCGGCACATCGGACAGGATCGAGCCGACATTGACGATGGCCCCGCCGCCCGGCCGGCCGCGCAGGTGTTCGACCGCAATCAGCGAGCCGTTGACCACGCCCCAGTAGTTGGTCTCGAACAGCCGCCGCTGGTCCTCCAGCGTGGTCTCGCGGATCGGGCCGAAGATCGACACCCCGGCATTGTTCACCCAGGTATCAAAGCCCCCGAACAGGCGACGGCATTTATCGGCCGCCTCGGACAGGGCGTCAAAGTCGGCGACGTCCGCAGCAGCCCAGGCCACACGCGCCCCCTCGGCCTGGAGTTCCTCGCACAGGGTCTTCAGATCCTGCTCGCCGCGCGCGATCAGAAAGACACAGGCTCCGGCCCGGGCGGCCCGCCTCGCGGTGCTCAGCCCGACGCCCGACGTGGCCCCGGTGATGACGATGGCCTGATCCTTGAGGGGCTTCAGCTGGGGCTTTGCAGACATGGGACGCCTTTGTTCACTTGAGGGCCGACGAAACAACGGCGCAGGCCCCGCACGGTTTCCGCCCATATCATAAGGCAACGCTTGCAAGGGCTTAAATTGGCCCTCCCTTCCCCCTATCTGTGCGCCTTGCCCTACAGGATATCGACGTGACTGACGCCTCCCGCCTGCCCGATGACCGGGTCGCCGCCTTCCAGATCCAGGACCAGCCCGTGCGCGGCCGCATCGTGGGCATGGGGCCTGCGATCGATGCCGTCCTTTCGGCCCACGCCTATCCGGACCCGGTGGCCGAATTGCTGGGCGAGGCGTGCGCGCTCGCGGCCCTGATCGGCTCGGCCCTCAAATTCGATGGCCGTCTGATCCTCCAGGCCCAGGGCGACGGCCCGGTGCGCTATGTCGTTGCCGACTTTGGCACCGAAGGCACGCTGCGCGGCTACTGCCGCTATGACGAGGCCGAACTCGCCGCCCTGACCGCCGGGGACGCCCGCCCCGGCGCCCGCGGCCTGCTGGGCAAGGGGGTGTTCGTCATGACCCTCGACCAAGGGCCCGACTTCGAGCGCCATCAGGGCATTACCCCCATTGAGGGCGACAGCCTGTCGCTGTGCGCCGAGCATTATTTCCAGCAGTCAGAACAGATCCCGACCGAGGTCCGACTCGCCGTCGGCCGCCTGACGGACGAGACCGGCAGCGGCTGGCGCGCCGGCGGCATGATGATCCAGCGTCTGGCCGCCGACGCCGCGCGTGGCGATACCGAAGAGGCCTGGGACCGCGCCCGCGCCCTGTTCCGCACCATCGGCGCCGACGAACTGATCGACCCCCGGGTCCCGTCAGAGACCCTGCTCTGGCGTCTGTTCCACGAGGACGGCGTCCGCCTCGAGGCTGCCCAGCCGCTCGAGGCTCGCTGCCGCTGCTCGCCCGACCGCATCGCCACCGTCCTCGACAGTTTCAGCCCCGAGGAACGCGCCGACATGGTCGAGCCCGACGGCAAGATCCACGTCACCTGCGAGTACTGCGCCCGGGTGTATGCGCTGGAGGCAGGCCCGGTCTCCTAGACCACCATAAAGATCGCGTTGCCGAAATTGTGCAGCAACACCGGCAGCAGCAGGCTGCCCGTCTTTTCCTTCAGCCACACCAGCAGCAGGGCCGCAAAGCCGGTGCTGGCCATCAGCACGGCATCGAACGTGAAGGCTCCGTCGCTGTAGCCCAGCGCATGCATCAGACCGAAAGCTGCGGACGAGACGACCGCCCCCCAGCCCATCTGCGCGCCCAGCACCCGCACCGGCTTGCCGAACGCCTCATTGAGCATCAGCAACAGTACCCCGCGATAGAACAGCTCCTCGTCAAACCCGGGCATGGTCAACTGAAAGGCCAGGCTGTCGGCGTCGAACCCCTGCCCCGGGAAATAGAGGGCCAGGCCGAGGAACAGGGCGACCAGCACGGCCGACAGCATCAGGGCCCCGGGCAGGCCCCGGCGTTCCTGCTTCAGCGTCAGCCCCACCCGCTTCCAGCCCAGCCACGGCAGGCTGGCGACAACCAGCCCCAGCGCCAGCCCCATCAGCTTGCCTTCCCAGTTCCAGTCCGAGGGCCACAGGGTCAGGGGAATGGTGCCATAGCCCCGCGTCAGCAGCGCATCATAGACCGCCATCAGGATCAGGGCCGAGACCAGCCAGCCCCAGTGAATCCGGCCCCGCGCAACTACGGCCCCCAACAGGCCCAGCACGCCCGCGGCGCCCACCCATCCCAGTGTGAACATGACTGCATCCGGCATCCGCTCTCTCCCTCATGACTGTCATCAGGAGAGGACGCGGCGCGCGTTTATGGACGCACCTTGCAGGAATTTAATGCGGGCTGCGCGGCCGACGGCCCGGCCAAAGCCTATCCACCGGTAGCCGGCACGGAAGTCGAGGCGACGGCGCGCTCACCTGCGTCCGCAGCCGCGGCACGCTGCCGGTGCATCTCAAACGTGCCGGACCAATTGCCCAGGATATGCCACTGACCCCGGATGGTCTGCCCGTCAGGTGTCAGCTCGCCGACATATTCGACCGTGACGCGGCCGCCGTCCGGAATTTTGGTGAAGGCCAGCGACAGCCCCGTCCGCTGCCCCTCCAGAACGGCGTGCAGGTCGGAGCCAACCGGGCTCCAGTAGTCCCGCTCCGTGGTCTGACCCTTAAAGTGGTTGCCTTGCGCGTCCAGTATCGCCCGGAAGCTGGTCGGCACGAAATCTTCCGGCGCGCCGTCCGGGTAGAAAAAGACACCCGCCCAACGCCCGCTCAGATCAAGGCTGTCAGACGGCGTCGACATTCCCTACCCGTCCAGGTCCAGCGCATAGCCCGCCGAGCGCACCGTCCGGATCGGATTGGCGGTACCCTCGACGTTCAGGGCCTTGCGCAGGCGACCGACGTGGACGTCGACCGTCCGGGCCTCGACATAGACGTCCGAGCCCCAGACCGCGTCCAGCAGCTGTTCGCGGCTGAACACCCGGCCCGGGTGCTGCATGAAGTGGTCCAGCAGGCGGAATTCGGTCGGACCCAGGTGGATTTCCTTGCCCGCCCGGCGCACCCGGTGGGCCACCCGGTCGATGACGATGTCGCCGTGGTTGATCCGGTCATCGGCCAGACCCGGACGGATGCGGCGCAGCACCGCCCGGATGCGGGCGATCAGCTCGGTCATCGAGAAGGGCTTGGTCAGATAGTCGTCGGCGCCGGTGTCGAGACCGCGCACACGGTCGGTCTCCTCGCCGCGCGCGGTCAGCATGATGATCGGCAGGTTGCGCGTCTCGGGCCGTCCGCGAATGCGGCGACAGACCTCGATGCCCGACACCTTGGGCAGCATCCAGTCCAGCAGCACCAGATCGGGCAGACGCTCGTCGATCTGGACCAGCCCCTCCTCGCCGTCGCCGGCGACCACGACGCGATAGCCTTCCTTTTCCAGATTGTACTGAAGCAAGGTCGCCAGCGCGTCCTCGTCTTCCATCACAAGAACATAGGGCTGCACGATAAGGGTCTCCGGTCTCAGGACTCTTGCGGACGCAGGGGATCATCTGCCGCCAGCGGGTCGGAATCCGACGGCGTCGGCGTCCAGCGTGGCCGCTCGCCGATCATGTCGCCGCCGGTGATCTCATAGTGGATGGTCTCGGCGATATTGGTCGCATGGTCGCCGATCCGCTCCAGATTCTTGGCCATGAACAACAGGTGCGTACACGCCGTGATCGTCCGCGGGTCGCCCATCATATAGGTCAGCAGTTCGCGGAACAGGCTGTTGTAATGCTCGTCGACCTCGTCATCCGAGGTCCAGACGCCCATCGCCCGGTCGACGTCCGACGCCGTATAGGCGTCCAGGACATCGCGCAGCCGCATCGACACCAGTCGTCCCATCCGTTCGATCGACCGGGTCAGGGGCAGCATCGGCTCGCCTTCCGCCAGGATCAGGGCCCGCTTGGAGATGTTGCGCGCCAGGTCGCCGGTGCGCTCCAGGTCGACGGCCAGCTTCATCGCCGACAGGGTCTTGCGCAGGTCGGACGCAACCGGCTGACGCAGGGCGATCAGTCGGATGGCCTTCTTCTCGATGTCGCTGTGCATGGTGTCGAGACGGGCATCCCGTTCGACCACGGCCCGGGCCAGGGCCACGTCCCGCCGCGCCACGGATTCGATCGCATCGGCCACCTGGGCCTCGGCCAGTCCGCCCATGCGGGCGACGATGGCCGTCAGCTGGTTCAGCTCGTCTCCATACGATTTGACGGTGTGCTGGTTCATTCAGGCATCCTAGCCGAACCGGCCGGTGATATAGTCGAGCGTGCGCCGTTCCCGGGGATTCGTGAAGATTTCCTCGGTATTTCCCGTCTCGATCAGCCGACCCATGTGGAAGAAGGCCGTGCGCTGCGACACCCGGGCCGCCTGGGCCATGGAGTGGGTGACGATGACGATGCAGTAGCGCTCGCGCAGTTCGTCAATCAGCTCCTCGATCTTGGCCGTGGCGATCGGGTCCAGCGCCGAGCACGGCTCATCCATCAGGATCACTTCGGGATTGACCGCAATCGCCCGCGCGATGACCAGACGCTGCTGCTGGCCACCCGACAGCCCCGTACCCGGCGAGTGCAGCCGGTCGGCCACCTCGTCCCACAGGCCGGCGCGACGCAGGGATTCCTCGACCACCACCGCCAGCTCTTCCTTCGAGCGGGTCAGGCCGTGGATGCGCGGCCCGTAGGCGACATTCTCGAAGATCGACTTGGGGAAGGGGTTGGGCTTCTGGAACACCATCCCGACGCGGGCGCGCAGGAGCACAGGGTCCAGCGACCGCGCATTGATATCCTCGCCGTCCATGTCGATCCGGCCGGTCACCCGGGCGCCGGCGATGGTGTCATTCATCCGGTTCATGGTCCGCAGGAAGGTCGACTTGCCGCATCCTGACGGGCCGATCAGGGCGGTGACCGTCTTGTCCGGAATATCCAGGCTGACGTCATGGAGCGCCTGCTTCTCGCCATAGAAGACCGACACGTCGCGGGCGGCAATCTTGGTCGGACCGACAGGTTCGGCCCGGCGCGGCTCCGCACCCAACGGCGCGGCGGCGGGCGCTGCGGGCGCCTCTCCTGCCGAGGCGGATGCGCCGCCGTCCAGTCCGTCCTGAGAGCGATAGATCTTCTGTTTCATTGGCTTACCACCGGCGCTCGAAATGACGCCGCAGCAGGATGGCGGCAGCGTTCATCACGATCATGAAGGTCAGGAGAACCATGATGGCCGCGGCGGTCCGTTCGTGGAACGCGCGCTCCGAGGCATTCTCCCAGATGTAGATGAGGGACGGCAGGGCGCCGCTGGGCTCGGTAATCGACCCCGCAATGCCCGGGATGAAGCTGACCATGCCGATCAGCAGCAGGGGCGCCGTCTCGCCCAGCGCGTGGGCCAGCGAGATGATTGCCCCGGTCATCACCCCCGGCAGGGCCAGCGGCAGGACGTGCTGGAAGACGGTCTGGGTGCGGCTGGCGCCCATGGCAAGCGCCGCCTCGCGGATCGACGGCGGCACCGCCTTCAGCGACGACCGGGTGGCGATGATGATGGTCGGCAAGGCCATCAGGGCCAGCACCAGACCGCCCACCAGCGGCGAGGATCGCGGCAGGTGCATCCAGTTGATGAACAGCGCCAGGCCCAGCAGGCCGTAAACGATCGACGGTACGGCCGCGAGATTGTTGATATTGACCTCGATCAGGGCGCTCAGCCGGTTCCGCGGCGCAAACTCTTCCAGATAGACTGCGGCGGCGACCCCGATAGGAAGGGCGAGGAAGGCCGTGACCATCAGCATCAGGGCCGAGCCGACCACCGCGCCCAGCACCCCGGCCAGCTCCGGCTCGGTCGAGTCCCCGCTCGTGAACAGCCGGCTGTTGAAGTGCGCCTCGACCCGGCCGTCCCGTTCCAGCTGGTCCAGCCAGCCGATCTGCTGATCCGTCAGCCGCCGCTGCTCCGGCGGCGTGTCCCGCGAGATCTGGCCCTTGAAGAACATGTCGGCGTCGTCCGAAACCGGCACGTCGAACGTCACTGTCCGCCCGATCAGCGAAGGGTCTTCCGCGATCCGCCGCGCGATCTCGAATTTCAGCTCCGACGAGAACAGGCCCCGCATGGCGGCCGCCAGCGGACCGGCGGCATCGCCTTCCAGCCCCCGCTCGGCCAGCTGCTGTTCGGCGACCATCTGCTCGAAATTGGTGCCCTGCGGATAGGTCGGGTCGATCCGCGCCGGGTCCAGATAGACCGGCACCGAAACATCATGCGCATAGAAGGCCGTGTGTCCCTGCTCGATGATCCGGCCCAGCAGGAGCGCAAGAAAGGACACGGCCACGGCGATGGCCAGAATGCCGTACAGGCGGAACCGGCCCTCGCGGGCATAGCGGCGCTTCAGCCCGCCTCTCAGCCGCTCCAGACGGGTCGCCGCGAGGGCGTCTTGGGTCTCAGTCATACTGCTGCCGATACGTCTGGACGATGCGCTGGGCGATGATGTTCAGGCAGAGGGTGACCACGAACAGGGTCAGGCCCAGACCGAAGGCCGCCAGCGTCTTGGTCGAGTTGAACTCCTGGTCCCCGGTCAGCAGGGTCACGATCTGCACCGTCACCGTGGTGACCGTGTCCAGCGGGTTGAGCGTCAGCCGCGCGGCAAGGCCCGCCGCCATGGTCACGATCATGGTCTCCCCGATGGCCCGGGACATGGCCAGCAGCAGCGCCCCGGCCACACCCGGCAGGGCGGCCGGCAT
>CAYNDG010000017.1:9782-14354 GCA_964395805.1 uncultured Brevundimonas sp. | reverse complement strand
TCGGGATCGGCGTGAACCTGGCCCACGCGCCGGATGACGTGGAGCGCCCGGCCACTGCCGTCGCCCAGCATCTGGCCGAGGGCGTCATGCGGCCGCCGACGCTGGATGAGGCCATACCGGTTCTGGCCGAGGCCTGGGCGGGCTGGATCGCCCGGCGCGAGGCGCTGGGGTTCGAGGTGATCCGCGATGCCTGGACCCGGCGAGCCCACGGCCTGAACGGCCCCGCCGTCGCCCGGCTGGGCCATGAGACTGTCGAGGGTGTGGCCGAAGGTCTCGCGGACGACGGCGCCCTGCGACTGAGGCTGGCCGATGGCTCACTTCGGCTTATATCGGCAGGCGACGTCTTTTTTGGAGAAAGCGCCTGATGCTTCTGGCGATCGAACAGGGCAACACCAATACGCTGTTCGCCGTGCATGACGGTGAGCGCTGGATCGCCCAGTGGCGCACGGCCACCGCCGCCAGCCGCACGGCCGACGAATACGCTGTCTGGCTGACCCAGTTGCTGGCGATGAGCGGGCTGGACCTCAAGGCGCTTGATGGCTGCATCATCTCCAGCGTCGTGCCACAGTCAATCTTCAACCTGAGGAACCTGTCGCGGCGCTATCTGGACGTCGAGCCCATGGTGATCGGCCAGAATGTCGACCTGGGCATGGAAGCGCGCATCGACAAACCGTCAGAGGCGGGGGCGGACCGACTGGTCAACGCCATCGGCGCGCATCTGAAATACCCGGGCGACCTGATCGTCATCGATTCCGGCACCGCCACGACATTCGATGTCGTCGCCGCCGACGGGGCTTTCGAGGGCGGGGTGATCGCGCCCGGGATCAACCTGTCGCTTCAGGCCCTGCACGAGGCGGCCGCCATGCTGCCGCGCATCGCCATCCAGCGCCCGGATCGCGTGATCGGCAAGGATACGGTGACCAACATGCAGGCGGGCGTGTTCTGGGGCTATATCGCCCTGATCGAGGGACTGGTCGAACGCATCAAGGCCGAGTGGGGCAAGCCCATGACGGTCATCGGCACCGGGGGGGTCGCCTCCCTGTTCGAGGAGGCCACCGACCACATCGACCATTTCGACCCTGACCTTACCCTTCGCGGCCTGCTGGACGTCTGGCGTCGCAACTCCGGAAAGACGGCATGAGTAAATCCAAAACCGACGAACTGGTCTTCCTGCCGCTGGGCGGGTCGAACGAGATCGGCATGAATCTGAACGCCTACGGCTTTGGCCCGGCGAATGATCGCAAATGGATTCTGGTCGATGTCGGCGTGACCTTCGGCGACCACACCACGCCGGGCGTCGATGTGATCGTGCCCGATCCGACCTTCCTTGAGGGCGAAAACATCCTCGGCATCGTGCTGACCCATGCGCATGAGGACCATATCGGGGCGCTGGGCTGGCTGTGGCCACGTCTGAAGGCGCCGCTCTATGCGACGCCGTTTACCGCCTATCTGATCCGCGAAAAGCTTCGTGACGCCGGTCTCGGCGACCGGGTGAAGATCCATGAGGTGCCGCTGGGCGGGACCATCGATCTGGATCCCTTCCACATCGAGATGGTGACCATCACCCACTCGACCGCCGAGCCGAACGGTCTGGCCATCACCACGCCGCTGGGGCTGGTGCTGCATACGGGCGACTGGAAGATCGACAACGACCCGGTCGTCGGAGAGCGCACCGACATCGACACCATTCGCCGTCTGGGCGACGAGGGCGTCCTCGCCATGGTGTGCGACTCCACCAATGTGTTTGTCGAGGGCACGGCGGGGTCGGAAGGCGAGGTCCGCGATGCCTTGGCCGAGCTGATCGGCAGTCTGTCGGGCCGCATCGCGGTGGGCTGCTTCGCCTCGAACGTCGCGCGTCTGGACAGTGTGGTCCGCGCCGCCGAGGCCGCCGGTCGCCGTGTCGCCCTGGCCGGTCGGTCGATGCACCGGATCACCGCTGCGGCCAAGTCGGTCGGCATGCTGTCGGACATCAAGCCCTTCCTGAGCGAGGAAGAGGCCCGTCGCTGGCCCGCGGACCAGTTGCTGTACCTGTGCACCGGCAGTCAGGGCGAGCCGCGCGCGGCCCTGTCGCGGGTGGCCGAGGGCAATCATCCGTTCATCAAGCTGGGCAAGGGCGACCACTGTATCTTCTCGTCGCGGATGATCCCGGGGAATGAGCTGGCCATCGGACGGCTGCAGGACGCCCTGTCAGAGCGTGGCGTGCGCATCTACACCGACCGGGACCACCCCGGCATCCACGTCTCGGGTCACCCGTGCCGCGACGAACTGCGCCAGATGTATCAGTGGGCGCGCCCGCAGATCGCCATTCCGACCCACGGCATGCGCCGGCACATCGCCGAGCACGCCATGCTGGCCAAGGAAATGCAGGTGCCGGAGACCGTGACGCCACGAAACGGCGACATGGTGCGTTTGGCGCCCGGTCCGGCGGCGATCATCGACGAGGTGCCCTCGGGCCGGCTGTTCGTCGACGGCGGAATGCTGGTCGAGGAGATGGGCGAGGCCCTGCGCGAGCGGCGCCATGCGGCCTCGAACGGCCTGATCCTGGTCAGCTTTGCCCTGGACCGTAAGGGCAAGCTGGCCTCCAGCATCGATGTGCGGGGCATTGGCCTGCCGGGCGATGAGGATCAGCCGCTGGGCGATCTTCTGGACGAACTGGCCGAGCGGGCCGAGGATGCCGTCCGCAAACTGAAGGGCGAGGCGCTGGAGGACGAAATGGTCATCGAACAGGCTGTGGCCCGCACCCTCAAAAAGGCCAGCCAGGGCATCTGGGATCGCCGTCCCATCGTAGAAACCATCGTGCTGAGGGTCTGACGATGCGCTTACTTCCCGTGACGATGGCCGCCGCTGTCCTTTTGGGCGCCGCTGCCTGCAGTGAGCCGGAGTCAGTCCCGACGCCCGAAGCGCCGGTCGAGCAGGTGGCCCAGTTGCCGGTCGCCTTTGTCGAACGCTTTTTCGACGCCCCCGGCGTGCCGACAGACGGAGCCGTCGCGGAAGCCTTTCTGGCTGAGGATGTCGCCGAGGCGATTGAGGCGGGTGCCACCCCGCACGACTTCCGCCGCAATCTGGTGACGCCACCCGAGGCCGACGCCATGCCGAACCCGCCCGCCTACCGCTTCGAAGAGGTCACCGCCTCTGAGGAGACGCCGGTTGTTCGAGTGACGGGCGGGGTGCTGGGCCCGGCCATGCTGTACACCCTGTGCCGGACGGGCGCCGGCGACTGGCGGATCGCCGAGGTCGAGGAACAGGGGCACTGGTTGCTGCGCAGTGACCTCGACCTGCCGAACAGCCCGGTGGTGTGCGGATGATCGGGCGTCTCAATCATGTCGGCGTGGCGACGCCCTCCATCGCCGACAGCGTGGCGATGTACCGCGATCTGCTGGGGGCCTCACGCGCGCATGCGCCGTTCGACCTGCCGGCCCAGGGGGTGCGGGTTTGCTTCATCGACCTGCCCAACAGCCAGATCGAGCTGATCGAGCCCTTGGGGGAGGACAGCCCGATCCACGGCTTTCTGGCGAAGAACCCGAAAGGCGGACAGCACCACGTCTGTTTTGAGGTTGAGGACATAATCGCGGCGCGTGACGCCCTCCGCGCAAGGGGTGCGACAATTCTGGGGACTGGCGAACCGCGTATCGGGGCGCATGGTACGCCCATACTGTTCGTCCATCCCCGGGATATGGGCGGGGTTCTGGTCGAACTGATGGAAACGCCGAAGGACGGAACGCACTGATGCCGATCGGGCCGATCACCATGTTTTCGATCTACGTCATCTGCTGGTGGGTGGCGCTGTTCATGGTCCTGCCGCTGGGCATGAGCCAGCAGGACCAGAGGCCGCCGACGGACGGCGCCCAGTGGGGCGCGCCCGACAAGCCCGACCTGAAGAAGAAGTTCATCACGACCAGCTGGGTCGGGGCCATTCTCTGGGCGATCGTCATGGCCGTCGTCTTTCTGGGGCTGGTTCCGATCCCCGAGGCCGTCGGCGCCTAGGCACGCCACAGACTGGTCTAGCTTTTGGGGTCACGTCCCGGCTAAAGCACGGACTGACCCTGCTGCTTGTTTCCGGATGTGCCCATGCGCCTGTCGCGCTATTTCCTGCCCACGCTGAAAGAGGCGCCTGCTGACGCCCAGATCGTCTCGCATCAGCTGATGCTGCGGGCGGGGCTGATCCGGCAGGAGGCTGCCGGCATCTATGCCTGGTTGCCGCTGGGCCTGCGTGTGCTGCGCCGCATCGAGCAGATTGTGCGCGAGGAACAGGAGCGGGCAGGGGCCGTCGAACTGCTGATGCCGACGCTGCAGCTGGCCGATCTCTGGCGCGAGTCCGGCCGCTATGACGCCTATGGCCCCGAAATGCTGCGCATCAAGGACCGTCACGAGCGCGAACTGCTGTACGGCCCGACCAATGAGGAGATGATCACTGACATCTTCCGGGCCTATGTGAAGAGCTACAAGTCGCTGCCGCTGAACCTGTTTCACATCCAGTGGAAGTTCCGGGACGAGCGTCGCCCGCGCTTTGGCGTTATGCGCGGCCGCGAGTTCTTCATGAAGGACGCCTACAGCTTCGACCTCGACGCAGAC
>CAYNDG010000017.1:8096-9742 GCA_964395805.1 uncultured Brevundimonas sp. | reverse complement strand
CCCGGATGGGCCTCAAGGCCGTGCCGATGCGCGCCGACACGGGCCCGATCGGCGGAGACCTGAGCCACGAATTCATCGTTCTGGCTGACACCGGCGAAAGCCAGGTCTTCTGCGATCGCAAGCTGGTCGAGATGCCTGCCCCGGGCGGGGATGTCGACTGGAACGATCTGCAGTCCATCGTTGACGAGCGGACGGCCCTCTATGCCGCCACCGAAGAGATGCACGAGCCTGCACGTTTTGAGGCCGAGACCGCCGAGGGCGACCGCCTGACCGCGCGCGGCATCGAGGTCGGGCACATCTTCTATTTCGGCACCAAATATTCGACGCCGATGAAGGCCCGCGTGCAGGGCCCCGACGGGCGCGACGCGGACGTGCACATGGGCAGCTATGGCGTGGGCGTCTCCCGCCTGCTGGGCGCCATCATCGAGGCCAGCCACGATGCCTCCGGTATCATCTGGCCAGACGCCGTGGCCCCGTTCGACGTCGCCGTGATCAATCTCCGGGTGAGCGACGAGGGCGTCTGCAATGCCTGTGAGGAGGCGGTCAGCCGTCTGGAGGCCCTTGGCAAGGAGGTGCTGTACGACGACACCGACGAGCGCCCGGGCGGCAAGTTCGCCACGGCCGACCTGATTGGCATACCCTGGCAATTGACCATCGGCCCCAAGGGGCTGGCGGACGGCGTCGTCGAGCTGAAGCGCAGGGCAACGGGCGAAAAGCTGAGCGTGCCTCTCGATGAGGCCATCGACCGGCTGACCGCATGACCGGTATCGTCGGCAAGACCCCGAAGCCGGCCGGACCGTTCTCCGCCTGGGAGATCCGACTGGCGCTGCGCTACCTGCGGGCCAAGCGCAAGGAGGGCGGCATCGCCCTGATCGCTATCATTTCCTACGTCGCGGTGGCCCTCGCGGTCATGGCGCTGATCGTGGTGATGAGCATCATGGCCGGCTTCCGCGCAGAGTTGCTCAGCCGCATGCTGTCGTTCAACGGGCACATGTATGTGCAGGGCCAGGTCCTCGTCGATCCGGACCGGGATGCCGCCCTGGAGCGGCTGCGCGAGATTCCGGGCATTGTCAGTGTGACGCCCCTGGTCGAGTCTCCGGCCATGTTCCAGGCCTCGGGCCGGGCAACAGGCGGCCTGGTGCGGGGCATCCGCCCCGAGGACCTGACCTCGATGACCTATGTCTATGACAGTCTGTCGCAGACCGCGCGCGACATGTTCGGCAAGGGCCGTTACGGGGGAGACTACGTGCTGATCGGCAAGTCGCTGGCCGAGGAGCTCGGCCTCGGCGTGGGCTCACCGATTACCCTGTATTCACCGACAGGGGCCGACAGCGCCTTTGGCAATCTGGGCGGGCTGTCCAAGACCTATGTGGTCGGAGGGCTCTTCAGCTCGGGCACGGCGGACTATGATCGGGCGTTTGTCTTCATGCCCCTTGAGCAGGCACAGCTGTTCTTTGGCAAGGAAGGCCTTTGGGACATCGTTGAGATCAAGACCGCCGAGCCGGATCGGGTCGAGGTCCTGCGCGCGCCGGTGCGGAACGTCGTCGGGGAAGGTAACCTCGTCAGCGACTGGCGCGACCGGCTGGCCGCCTTCTGGGGCGCGCTGAAGGTCGAGCGGGTGGCGATGAGCATCATCCTCGGCCTCG
>CAYNDG010000017.1:2769-8070 GCA_964395805.1 uncultured Brevundimonas sp. | reverse complement strand
ATCATCTCGGGCATCGTCATGCTGGTGAAGAACAAGACGCGGGACATCGCCATCCTGCGGACCGTCGGCGCCAGCCAGTCGTCCATGCTGCGCGTCTTCTTCATGTCGGGCGCGGCTATCGGTATCGCCGGAACGGTGACCGGACTGGTGCTGGGCCTGCTGTTCTGCCTGAACATCGGGGCCATCCAGCATTTCCTCGAGTGGGTATTCCAGGTCGAGCTGTTCAACGCCGACGTCTACATGCTCGAGGCGGTGCCCGCCCTGGTGGATCCGGTCGATGTGTTCTGGGTAGCCCTGTGGTCCTTCTTCATGAGCTGCGTCGCCGGGCTGATCCCGTCGTGGCAGGCGGCGCGCCTCGATCCGGTGGAGGCCCTTCGCTATGAATAGCCCCACGCCCCCCGTGCTGTCCGTGCACGACCTGACGCGGACCTATGACACCGCGGCTGGCGGGTTGACTGTCCTGCGGGGCGTCAATCTGGATGTCCGGCCCGGCGAGATCGTGGGCCTGATCGGTCCGTCCGGCTCGGGCAAGTCCAGCCTGCTGCATGCGGCCGGCCTGCTGGAGCATCCCACCTCGGGCGAGGTCCGGATTGATGGGGAGGCCGTCGGCGGCCTGCCCGAGCGGGCGCGCACTCATATCCGTCTGGCGCGGATCGGTTTTGTCTATCAATTCCATCATCTGTTACCGGAATTTGATGCCCGGGATAATGTGGCGCTGCCGCTGCGGATTGCCGGACATGGTCTGGCCGCAGCCCGCGCGCGCGCCGAGGAACTGCTGGTCGCGCTCGGTCTCGCCGACCGGCTGACCCACCAGCCCTCGCAGCTGTCGGGCGGAGAGCGCCAGCGGGTGGCGGTCGCCCGGGCCCTCGCCAACCGTCCGCGCCTGCTGCTGGCGGATGAGCCGACCGGCAACCTCGATCCGGCGACCAGCCAAACGGTGTTCGAGGCCCTGCACGATCTGGCCAAAAAGTCCGGCGTGGCCGCCCTGATCGCGACCCACAACATGGAGCTGGCCGGTCACATGGACCGCGTCTTCGCGCTCAAGGACGGTCATCTGGAAGAGCGACCGGCGGAGAGCCAGGCCTATTGACGGAAGGCGTCAGGGCTTCGGCAGCGGATGCAGGTCCGCAAACTGCGGCGTGCTCTTCGTGGCCCGGGCCTGAATGGCACCGAGGATGTCAGCCGTGTTCCAGATCGATCCCTGCATCACTGCGGCCCATTCCAGCCCATCGGCCACGGTGTGATCGCGGGCATAGGTGATCGCGGCCTTTGATCCCGAGATAGCCAGAGGCGCCTTTGCGGCGATCGCCTGTGCCATCTCCATGGCGGTCGCCAGCAGGGCCTCGGCGTCGGGCAGGACGGCATTGACGAAGCCCAGGCGCTCGGCCCGCTCGGCCGTCAGGGCGGTCCCCAGATAGGCCAGTTCGCGCACCACGCCCTCGGGCAGCAGGCGGGGCAGGCGTTGCAGGCTGCCGACGTCCGCCATCATGCCGATATTGATCTCCTCGATGCGGAAATATGCTCCCTCGGCCGCCAGCCGCAGGTCGCACGCGGCGATCATGTCCAGCCCCGCACCCACGCAGGCGCCCTGCACGGCGGCGATCACCGGGAATCGCACTCGCTCCAGTATGGTGAGCGCATCCTGCAGGTCGCGCGCGGCCTGGTGAAAGGCCTGACGCTCGGCGGCCGTATCCGTCCCCATGATAGCGCCGCCCGAGAAGACCGAGATATCCATCCCGGCGCAGAAATTCCGGCCCTCGCCAGACAGGACCAGCGCCCGCACATCACCGCCGGCGTCAAGATCCTTGAGCGCAGGACCCAGTCCTCTCCAGAACCGCATATCCAGCGCATTGGACGCCTCGGGGCGTGACAGGGTCAGGCGGGCAACGGCGCCCTCGCGGGTGATCTGGAAGGGAAGAGCGTCGGTCATGTCCGGGCCATCGTGATTGCGGGTCAACCCATGCTATCGGTTTTCCATCGAAATGCACTGGAGGACCGCGCCGATGTCACTGAACGGAAAAACGCTCTTCATCACAGGCGCCAGCCGGGGGATCGGTCTGGCCATCGGCCTGCGCGCGGCGCGGGACGGCGCCAATGTGGTGATCGCGGCCAAGACCGCCGAGGCGCACAGACACCTGCCCGGTACCATATATTCCGCCGCTGAGGAGATCGAGGCCGCAGGGGGCAAGGCCCTGCCGTTGGTGGTGGATGTGCGGAGCGAGGAGTCGGTGATGGCCGCCGTCGAGGCTGCCGTTGCCCGGTTCGGCGGGATCGACATCTGCGTCAACAACGCCTCGGCGATCCAGCTGACGGGCACGCTCGCCACCGATATGAAGCGCTACGACCTGATGCATCAGGTCAACGGGCGGGGCACCTTCCTTGTCTCGAGGGCCTGTATTCCGCACCTGAAGCAGGCGGCCAATCCGCATGTTCTGGCCCTGTCTCCGCCGCTGGACCTGTCGCCGCACTGGTTCGGCTCGCACGTCGCCTATTCAATGGCCAAGTACAATATGAGCCTCGCGATGCTGGGCATGGCGGAGGAGTTCAGGGGCGACGGCATCGCCTTCAACGCCCTGTGGCCGCGTACAGCGGTCGCGACGGCGGCCATAGAGTTCGCCCTGACGGGCAAGGAGGGGCTGGCGCATTGCCGCACGCCGGACATTCTGGCCGATGCGGCCTACGCCTTGTTCTGCTTGCCGGCGCGCGAGAATACGGGCCGGTTCCTGATCGACGACAGTTTCCTCTACGAGCAGGGGGTCCGCGACTTTGACGTCTATCGCGTCGATCCGACAAAGACGCTGATGCCCGACTTCTTCGTCCCGTCGGACAGCGTGCCGCCGCCGGGCGTGGTGATCGGCTGAGGCCCTATTCGACCGCAGCATCCCCCCAGACCCGGCGGAGGGCAGGGGTGCGGCGACACCCGACACGATAGGCCTCGTAGCGGGCGGGGTTCCGCGCGGCGTAATCCTGATGCTCCGGACCGGCCGGCCAGAATCGCGCTGCCGGCAGCACGGGCGTGACGAATGTGCGGCCGAGCGCTCTCTCCGCCGCTGCGCGCGAGGCCTCGGCGACGGGGCGCTGTTCCGCTGTCGCAAAGACGGCCGTGCGGTAGGTGGGGCCCTGGTCGCAGAAGACCCCGCCGGCGTCCGTGGGGTCTATGGTTCGCCAGAACCGGTCGACGAGGGCACGGTAGCTGACGACCCGGGGATCAAAGGTGATCTGAACGACTTCACGGTGCCCGGTTCCACCGCGGACGACCTGGGCGTAGGTCGGATTCCGGACCGTGCCTCCGGCAAAGCCCGAGACGACCGACGAGACGCCGCGAACATTCTCAAAAGCCTTTTCCGTCGACCAGAAACACCCACCGGCGAAGACGGCGGTCTGGCTGCCTGGCGGGGGTGGTCCGGCCGGTGCCGGCGGTGCCGGACTGCAGGCGGCGATAAGAACAAGGAAGGCAATGATGAGGCGGGGCATGGTTCCACATACGAGGCCAGACCCCGGGCAGTTGCAACGTGCCACTTGACGCGGAACATACAAGGAACATAGAACAAGACAGGAACAACGTTGGAGAGCCGTTATGGCGCGCTGGGTTCGGGAAATGCTGTCGCTGGCCTCATGTGGGGGTTTTGTCTGGGTGGCATGGCAGGCTGCCCTGCTGGCCTATTGATCCACCGGCGCCCTCGCACGGCTGGGGATGGATTGAAGGGGAGGGGTGCCCGGTCAAAGAATCCTTCCATAGTCGATGGATGTTTGGATCGTGGGGCAGGGAGACCGGTGGTGACGGAGGGCTTTGACAGCGGCTTTGTCCATCTGCGGACCCGGTCGGCGTATTCCTTGCTGGAAGGGGCTATCAAGGCCTCAGCCCTGGGCAAGCTGGCCGCTGAGGCGGGTATGCCCGCCGTTGCGATCACCGACCGTACCAATCTTTTTGGCGCCCTCGAGTTCAGCCAGTCGACCAGGGGGGTGGGGGTGCAACCCGTTATTGGCTGCAGCCTTCCCGTAACCGGGATCGGCGGGCAACGATCCGAGCGCTGGGCCCGGCTGCCCACGGTGGTCCTGCTGGTCCAGAATGAGCTGGGGTGGAGAAATCTGTCGGCCCTCTCGTCCTTCGCCTATCTCGAGGCTGGTGATCTTGCCGAGCCGGGCGTGGCCTGGAGCCGGGTCCGCGAGCATGCCGAAGGCCTGATCCTGCTTTCCGGGGGGCCGGACGGACCGGTCGACCCGCTGTTTGTTCAGGGGCGGGATGGAGAGGCCCGCGACGCACTCGCTGAAATGGGCGCGGCCTTCCGCAACCGCTTCTACGTAGAGCTGCAGCGCCACGACCTTGCCGAGGAACGGCAGGCCGAGGCCGGACTGGTGGCCTGGGCTTATGAGGCCGATGTGCCGCTGGTCGCCACCAATGACGTCTATTTCGCCCGGGCCGACCGCGCAAAGTCCCATGATGCCCTGCTGTGTATCGCCGACGGGGCCTTTACCGGCCAGGACGACCGTCGGCGGGTGACCTCGCACCACTGGTTCAAGTCGGCATCCGAGATGCGGACCCTGTTCGCAGACCTCCCCGAAGCCTGCGACAACACGCTGGAGATTGCCCGACGCTGCGCCTTCCTTGTCCCGACACGGGCGCCGATCCTGCCCCGGTTCGATACCGGGGAGGGACGCGACGAGGCCGCGGAACTGGCGTTTCAGGCACGGGAAGGGTTGAAGGCCCGGCTGGCGACGGTAGAGGCTGCCGCGCCGGAGCAGGCCTATTGGGACCGGCTCGAGTTCGAGGTCGGGGTCATCCAGCAGATGGGGTTTCCGGGCTATTTCCTGATCGTCTCGGACTTCATCAAATGGGCCAAGCTGCAGGGCATTCCGGTTGGCCCGGGCCGCGGGTCCGGTGCGGGCTCGCTGGTCGCCTGGGCCCTGACCATCACCGATCTGGACCCCTTGCGGTTCGGCCTGCTGTTCGAGCGGTTCCTGAACCCTGAACGGGTCTCCATGCCCGACTTCGACATCGACTTCTGTCAGGAGCGTCGGGAGGAGGTGATCGCCTATGTGCAGAACCACTATGGCGAGGATCGCGTCGCCCAGATCATCACCTTCGGCACCCTGCAGGCGCGGGCCGTTCTGCGGGATGTGGGCCGGGTGCTGCAGATGCCGTTGGGGCAGGTCGATCGGCTGGCCAAGATGGTGCCCGCCAACCCCGCCAACCCTGTCACCCTCGCCCAGGCCATCGAGCTGGAGCCGCGCCTGAAACAGGCGCGTGACGAGGAACCGGCGGTGGCGACCCTGCTGGCGACGGCGCTGGAGCTTGAGGGG
>CAYNDG010000017.1:0-2730 GCA_964395805.1 uncultured Brevundimonas sp. | reverse complement strand
TGACCGGCCGCTGGTCGAGCTGACGCCGCTCTACAAGGATCCCCGATCCGACATTCCGGCCACACAGTTTAACATGAAGTGGGTCGAGCCCGCCGGTCTGGTCAAGTTCGACTTCCTCGGGCTGAAAACGCTGACCGTGCTGGATCGGGCGCACGGCTATCTGGAACGGCGCGGGGCGGCGGTTGATTTCTCGCTGCTGCCTCTCGACGACGCGGCCACCTATGAACTCATGGCCTCAGGCCAGACGGTCGGGGTGTTCCAGCTGGAATCCCAGGGCATGCGCGACACCCTGCGCAAGATGCGCTGTGAGTCGATCGAGGAAATCACGGCCCTGATCTCGCTCTACCGGCCGGGGCCGATGGAGAACATCGATGTCTACATCGACCGGAAGTTCGGCCGGGCCGAGGTCGATACGCTGCATCCCTCTCTGGCCGATGTGCTGAAGGAAACCTACGGCGTCATCATCTATCAGGAACAGGTGATGCAGATCGCCCAGATCCTGGCGGGCTATAGCCTTGGCGAGGCCGACCTTCTGCGCCGGGCCATGGGCAAGAAAAAGAAGGAGGAGATGGATTTCCAGCGGGCGCGCTTCATTGCGGGCGCCTCGGAACGCGGCGTCTCCGAGGAGCAGTCGGGCGGCATCTTCGATCTGGTGGCCAAGTTTGCGGGCTATGGCTTCAACAAGTCGCACGCCGCCGCCTATGCCATGATCAGCTATCAGACCGGCTGGCTCAAGGCGAACCATCCGGTGGAGTTCTTCGCCGCCTCCATGTCGCTGGATATTTCCAATACCGACAAGCTGGCGATCTTCTATCAGGACGCCCGCAAGGCCGGGGTGACGGTGCTGGCGCCGGACATCAACCGCTCGGCCGCCGACTTTGACGTGGCGTGGGACGATGAGGGCCGGGGCGCCGTGCTGTATGCCCTTGGCGCCATCCGCAATGTCGGGCTGGAGGCCATGCGTCATGTGGTGGAAGTGCGCGAGGCCGGCGGGCGGTTTGTCGACCTGTTCGACTTCCTCGAGCGGGTCGATCCACGGGCGGTCAACAAGCGTGCTCTGGAAGGACTGGCCAAGGCCGGGGCGCTGGACAGTCTGCACCCCAACCGGCGCCAGATCATCGACCAGGCCGACACCCTGATGGCCTATTGCCAGAGCGTGGCGGCCGAGCGGGCCTCGTCGCAGGTCAGCCTGTTTGGCGCGGATCAGGCCCATGCCGCCCGGCCGCGGCTGAAGTCGATCGAGCCCTGGGTGGGGCCCGAGCGGCTGGACCAGGAACTGTCGGCCGTCGGCTTTTATCTGTCGGGCCACCCGCTGGAGGACATGGAGGCCGCCCTGCGTCGCAAGCGGGTGACCTTCGCCGCCGAGGCCCTGTCGTTGGCGGAGGGCGGGCACGAGGCCTTCCTGATGGCCGGGGTGGTGCGGCGCCGTCAGGAGCGGACCAGCGCCAAAAGCGGCGAGAAGTTCGCCTTCGTCAATTTCTCGGACCCGACGGGCGAGTTCGAATGCCTGTTCACGCCCGACGCGCTGCGTCGCTATCGCGATGTGCTGGAGGTCGGCGCGGCCCTGATGGTCAAGGTGCGGGCCAAGGCCAGCGATGGAGAGGTGCGCTTCTTCGGCGACGAGGCCAGCCGCATGGATACGGCTATCGAGCAATCCGATGTGAATCTGCGGGTCCACGTGTCGGGCCGGGGGTCCGACCCCGCTGCGCTCAAGGCCCGTCTGGACCGGTCGGCGCTCAAGGGCGGCGGACGCGGCGGCGAGGTCAGTCTGATCGCCACCCTGGAGGGGCGGCGCGAGGTCGAGGTGAAACTGCCCGGTCGCTACCGGCTGGATGCGGCCCTGCGCGGGGCGCTGAAAACGGTGCCCGGGGTCGTGCTGCTGGAGGAGGCCTGATGACCGGGACGACAACTCATAAGGGGTCCTGCCACTGCGGCGCGGTGGCCTTTGAAGCCGACATGGAGCTGTCCGGCGTGATCGAGTGCAACTGTACGCACTGCTATCGCAAGGGGCTGATGCTGGGCTTTGTCACCCCCGAGGCCTTCCGCCTGATCCGGGGCGAGGACCGGTTGAGCGAATATCTGTTCAACCGTCATGTCATCAGCCACCGGTTCTGCCGGGTTTGCGGCGTCGAGCCTTTCGGAGTCGGCAAGTCGCCCGATGGCCGCGACATGATCGCGGTAAATGTCCGCACGCTGGATGACGTCGAGCCCTGGACGATCGAGACGATCCGCTTCGACGGGCTGAACAAGGTCTGACCCATCCGGCATCGCCGGTGCGGGGCGCTTGCCCTTTGCCGTCATCTCGCCTATATGCCCGCGCACTTCACACGCAGGCGTGGCGCGTTCCGGGGAGACATCCCGGTCGGGCCGTTCCGAGGGGCTTTCGGGTCCTTTTCACCGTCTGCGGCGGATTGAATCGGAAAAAGGACTATACGATCATGGCTCTGCCTGAATTCTCGATGCGCACCCTGCTGGAAGCGGGTGCCCACTTCGGCCACCAGACCCACCGCTGGAACCCGAAGATGGAGCGCTACATCTTCGGCTCGCGCTCCAATATCCATATCATTGACCTGTCGCAGTCGATCCCGCTGCTGCACCAGGCTCTGGTCGCCGTGCGCGACGTGGCTGCCAAGGGTGGCCGCGTGCTGTTCGGCAAGCACTCCGGGACGGAGGTCAAGATCGAGGGCGAGGAGCACCTGATCCTGCGCGAGGACGACATCCGCGGCGTGA
>CAYNDG010000016.1:0-14412 GCA_964395805.1 uncultured Brevundimonas sp. | reverse complement strand
ACGATGGGGATCGGCGGGGCCTTGTCGGTCTGGCGCAGGGTCAGCAGCTCGAACAGCTCGTCGAACGTGCCAAAGCCGCCCGGGAACACCACCAGGGCATTGGCCCGCATGGCCAGATGCATCTTGCGCATCGCAAAATAGTGGAAACGGAAGGTCAGCTCCGGTGTCGACCAGGCGTTGGGCTCCTGCTCATGCGGCAAGGTAATATTGAAGCCGACCGAGGGCGCACCCGCGTCCGTCGCCCCGCGGTTGGCGGCCTCCATGATGCCCGGGCCGCCGCCGGTGGCGATGACATTATTGCGCAGGTCACCGACTGCCCCGTCCAGCGCCCCTCCCCGTTCGGACGCAAGCCGCCCGAACGCGCGCGCGGTTTCGTACCAGGGTGTTCCAGGCTTCACCCTTGCGCTGCCGAAGACGACGATGGTTGAGCGGACGCCCCAGGCCCGCAGGGCCTCCTCGGCCTTGGCGTACTCCAGCTGGAACCGCACCCCGCGCATGGAGTCGCCCAGCAGAAAATCCTGATCGAGGGCCGGGAGCCGGTAGGACGGCGAGGCCATCTGGGCCGAATTGTCGGGATCTCCTCCCGCCATCAGCCGCGCACGCGTTCGACAGAGTCGACAAAGGCGTTGGCGCGCAGCGCGGCCATCAACGTGGTGGCATGGCGGGCATCGCGCACCTCGACGTCGATCTCGACATCAAAGAAGTCCTGCTGCCGATGTGCCATGACCAGGTTGAGAATGTTTCCGCCCGCCTCGCCGATCTGGGTCGCCACCTGTCCCAGTACGCCCGGCGCATTGCGGATGGTCGCCCGCAGGCGTGTCGCGGCGGTGGCATTCATCTCGGCGCGCGGCGTCCACTGCAGATCCTTCCACAGACTGTCGTCGTCGCTGAACTCCACGAGGCGGCCGCAGTCGATCGTATGGACCGTCAGGCCCTTCTCCGGCTCGAGGATCCCGACGATCCGGTCGCCTGGCAGCGGCGAACAGCACTGGCCGAAGTGAATGGATATGCCCGGCGTAAGCCCGCTGCCGCGCACGTAGAGCTGCGCTTCCTCTTCCTGGATCCGGCGCCGGTCATGGGCCGGCTTCACCTGGCCCTTGAGACCCGGGAACAGGGTTTCGACGGCCCGCGTCGCCTGAACCTGGCCGCGACCGATGGCCTCGAACAAGGCCTCTTCCGTCTCGATCGACAGGGTCTCGAGGGCGGGCTTGAGGGCGAGGTCTGCCAGCTTCTTGCCGGCCCGCGCGAGTGTCTGCTCCAGGGCGGCGCGGCCCAGCTTCTGGAACTCTTCCCGCTCGGAGCTGCGGATCGTGCGACGGATCGAGGATCGCGCCCTGCCCGTCACGGTCAGCGAACGCCAGTCGACCGGCACTTCGGGCTTCTTGCCGCGGATGATTTCCACCACGTCGCCGTTGACCAGCTGCGTGCGCATCGGCTTGAGCTCGCCATTGATCTTCACGCCGACCGCCGTCTCGCCGACCTCCGTATGCACGGCATAGGCAAAATCGAGGGGCATGGCCCCGCGCGGCAGGGTGATCAGCTGGCCCTTCGGCGTGAAGACGAAGACCTGATCGAGGAACATTTCCAGCTTGGCATGTTCGACCCAGTCATCTCCGCCCTCGCCGGTCTCGATCACCTGGACGAGGCGTCTGAGGTTCTCCAGCGGATCCCGCCCGCCGGATTTTTCCATGGCCTCGCGGTCGAACCCGTAGGACTGGTTCTTGTAACGCCAGTGCGCCGCCACGCCATCCTCGGCGATCCGATCCATGTCGCGCGTGCGAATCTGGATCTCGATCCGCACCCCGCCGCGACCGATCAGGGTCGTATGCAGGGACCGGTAGTTGTTCGACTTCGGCGTCGAGATGAAGTCCTTGAAGCGGTCAGGCACCATCCGCCATGCCCGGTGGATCACGCCAAGGGCGCGATAACAGTCATCCTCGTTCTCGACGATCACCCGGAAGGCGTAGATATCCGACAAGGTCGAGAAGCCGACCGACTTGCGCTGCAGCTTGCGCCAGATCGAATAGGGCGTCTTCTGGCGGCCGATGACCTCGGCCTGCACGGCCTTGTCGGCCAGTACATCCTGGACCTCCTGCGCCACATCCTCCAGCGCGCTGCCCTGTTCCTGCTTGAGCGCATCCAGACGCCGCTTGATAGCATTATGGGCGATGGGGTTCAGGTGCTCGAACGCCAATTCTTCCAGCTCAAGGGCGATCGAGTGAATCCCGATCGACCGACCGAGTGGCGCATAGACCTCCAGGGTCTCCCGGCTGATCCGTTCACGCTTCTCCGGCTTGACGTAGTTCAGCGTCCGCATGTTGTGCAGGCGGTCTGCGAGCTTCACCAGCAACACGCGGACGTCGCGGCTGATGGCGAGGATGAATTTGCGCAGGTTCTCGGCCTGGCGCGTATGTTCTGCCTGCAACTCCAGCCGGCTGAGCTTGGTCACACCCTCGACCAGGCCTGCCACCTCCTCGCCGAACATGGCGGCGATGTCCTGTCGGGTCGCCGAGGTGTCCTCGACCACATCGTGAAGCAGGGCCGTGACGATGGTGGCGGTATCGAGCCGGTAGTCCGTGAGGATCCCGGCCACCTGGATGGGGTGGGCAAAATAGGGATCGCCCGAGGCCCGCAACTGCGAGCCGTGCATCTTCATGGCGTAGACATAGGCCTTGTTGATCAGCGCCTCGTCGGCGGATGGATCATAGGCCTTGACCAGTTCGACCAGTTCGAACTGGCGCAGAATGCGCATGCGCTCTCCCTGCGGTCGCTCGGGAACGACCGGGGCGGGTGTTTCTGTTTCGGCAAGTTTGGCTACCGGCGCGGCGCGGGACCGCTTCGGGCGGAGAGGAACAACTGTGTTCGGTTCCGCTGTCAGTAGCGCTCCTCCTGGCCACCGTCCCGGTCGCTCTGCAGCGCACGGATCAGCTCGGCCTCGGCCATGTTCATGTGCTGGGGCTCGGCCAGCAGGGCGCGGGTCTCAGCCTCGTCCTCGGCCTCGGTGCGCTCGTCGACCCGCTGCAGGGTAGTGATCAGGTGCTCGGACAGCTCGTCGGGCGACACCGTGTCGTCGGCCAGCTCGCGCAGGGCGACGACCGGGTTCTTGTCGTTGTCGCGATCGATCGTCAGCGCCTCGCCCTTGGCGATGTTGCGGGCCCGGTGACCGGCCAGCAGAACCAGGCCGAACCGGTTCGGCACCTTCTCGATGCAGTCTTCGACAGTGACGCGCGCCATGAATTTCCTCGAACTCTGGGAGAACCTGACAAAATATAGGGTTCACCCCGATTGTGCAACGCCACATCGGCAGGAATGAGGCGTCCGTGACCGCTATTCCGGCCCCGCATCCCGACCGACGCCGGCTTCGGTCGCCAGCACATCGGCCGTCCTGCCGAGTACAGGATGCCGCCAGTCGCTGTCGATCTCGGCCAGGGGCCCCATGACGAACAGCCGCTCGGCCGCGCGAGGATGGGGCAGGATCAGGTCCGGACCCACGGTCACATGCCCGCCGAAGTCGATCAGGTCGAGATCCAGGGTGCGCGGTGCGTTCCGGGCCGACCGTCGCCGGCCGAACCGGTCCTCAATGGCCGAAAGGGTGGCCATCAGGGCCTCGGCTGTCCCGGCCCAGTCGCCGCTGACCACACCGTTCAGAAAGTCGGGGTCGGTCGGGTCTGGCCAGGCCGCGGATCGCCACCACCGGGAGCAGGCACGCAGCCTCAGTCCCGCCCCGGACAGGTCGGCGACCGCCGCGTCCAGCAGGGACCGGCTATCCGGCCAGCGCCCCTTGTCATTGCTGCCGAGTGCGACGATGACAGGGGTATTCATATTTCCTCCGCGGGGGCCCCGGCGCGCCCGTGCATTCTTGAAGGGCATTGTCATGCACCTGTACCCCGACGAACGGCTGGCGCTGTTCATCGACGGCTCGAACCTGCACGCGGCCGTGCGTTCACTCAATTTCGACCTCGACTTCAAGGCGATGCTGGACGATGTGCGCGAGCGCTCCCGCTTTGTCCGGGCCTACTACTACACCGCCGTGGTTGAGGGCGAGGAGTTCTCGCCCGTGCGACCCCTCGTCGACTGGCTGGGCTACAATGGCTTTTCGACCGTGACCAAGCCGGTGCGACGCTTCACCGACGCCGCCGGCCACAGCCGGATGAAGGGCAATATGGACGTCGAGATTGCCGTCGACATGATGCAGATGGCGCCCCGGCTGGACCACGCGATCCTGTTCTCGGGGGATGGGGACTTCCGACGGCTGGTCCAGGCCGTCCAGAGCCAGGGGTGCCGGGTGTCGGTGGTCTCGACCCTCAAGACCCAGCCCCCGCATATTGCCGACGAGCTGCGACGACAGGCTGACGACTTCGTCGACCTGGCCGATCTCAAGACCCTGTACGGTCGCCCCCGTACGTCCCGCGAGGATGCATGACATCGTCCGCACCTGTCGCCGATCCGCCGGCCGACTGCCCCCTTTGCCCCCGCCTGGTCGCCTACCGGGCCGAGAATGCACGCCGTGAGCCGGCCTGGTTCAATGGCGCCGCGCCGTCCTTTGGCGACCCGCAGGCCCGGCTTCTGGTTGCAGGCCTTGCCCCGGGCCGAACCGGGGCCAACAGGACCGGCCGGCCCTTCACGGGCGATCACGCCGGCTGGTTGCTCTATCAGACCCTGATCGACACCGGCTTTGCGCAGGGCACCTATGACGCCCGGCCCGACGATGGGCTGCGGCTGGTCGACTGTATGATCACCAATGCTGTTCGCTGTGCCCCGCCCGGCAACAAACCCCTGCCCGTGGAAGAGGCAACCTGCCGCCCCTTCCTGACCGCCCGGCTGGATGCGCTGCCCCGGCTCAGGGTGATCGTCACGCTCGGCGATGTTTCGCGGCGCAATGTGCTGAAGGCACTGGGCAAACCGGCCTCCGCCATGGCGCCCGGCCACGGCGCCGAGGCCCGGGTTGGCGCCTATGTCCTGCTGAACAGCTATCACTGCTCGCGGCTCAACACGAACACGGGGCGCCTCACTCCCCTGATGTTCCGCGAGATTTTCGAGCGCGCCCGCGTGATCATGGAAATGTGATCGAACGCCGTTCGCCTCACAGGGGAATGTGGCGCAACAAACACACGAATCTCGCCTGACAGGTGTAGGATGCAAATCGCGGGAACATCTCCGCGAGAGCCCGCGTTTCGGCCCACAGGAGGCTGTCATGCGTACGAACACCCACTTTTTCACCCGTGCCGAGCGTAAGGCTGCCCTCTGGGCCGTCGTGGCGGCGGTCGCCCTGTCGGCGGCGGGTTTCGCCTGGGAACGGGCTCAAGGGCCCTCGCTCGGCATCTATGATCAGATGGGGCAGACCCAACTGGTCGATGTGATCGAGGCCCAGCCGATCGGCTAGGCGCCGCCTCGCGCCGTCAGCCCTTGTCCCGGAGCAGACGGGCCTTGTCGCGCTGCCAGTCGCGTTTGGCCGAGGTTTCGCGCTTGTCGTGCAGCTTCTTGCCCTTGGCCAGCGCCAGCTCGACCTTCGCCTTGCCGGATTCGTTCAGATACAGCTTGAGCGGGATCAGCGTCTGCCCCTCCTTCTGCACGGCGCCGATCATCCGGTCGATCTGGCGGCGGTGCAGCAGCAGCTTTCGCGGACGCCGCGGCTCATGATTGAACCGGTTGGCCTGGGCGTAGGGCGGTATGTCTGCGTTGATCAGCACGATCTCGCGCCCCTCGATCGCGGCATAGCTTTCGGCGATGTTGGCCCGGCCGGCCCGCAGCGCCTTGATCTCGGTTCCCACCAGGGCGATTCCGGCCTCGACCGGCGCGTCCAGAAAGTAGTCGAACCGCGCGCGCCGGTTCTCGGCGATCACCTTCGGCTCATACTTCTTCTTGTCCGATTGCGGACGCCTCTGGGCCGGTCCCTGCGCCATTACTGAACGCCCGCCGCCTTCATGGCCCGGTCGATGGCCGGTTTGACGGCATCCGCTGTGGGCGCCAGCGGCAGCCGGACCTCTTCGCCGCACAGACCCAGACGTGACAGGGCGTATTTTGTCGGCGCAGGAGAATTGTCGAGGAACAACGCCCTGTGCAGGTCGATCAGCCGGTCCTGCCACAGGCGCGCGCTTTCGAGATCCCCGGCCTGAACCGCATCATAGAGCGCCACCATGGCCTCGGGTGCGACATTTGACGTGACCGAAATCACGCCGTGCCCGCCATGGGCCAGATAGCCGAGGAAGCTCGGGTCGTCCCCCGAGATCAGGTCAAACCGGCCTTCGACATGGGTCCGCATCCAGCTGACGCGGGCCATGTCACCCGTCGCATCCTTGATGCCGACGACATTCGGATGCTTCGCCAGCCGCGCCACCGTCTCGTTCGACATGTCCACGCCGGTCCGGCCAGGCACGTTGTAAAGTAGCACCGGTAGTTGCACGGCCTGGGCTATGGCCTCGAAATGCAGGGCCAGCCCTTCCTGGGAAGGCCGGTTGTAATAGGGGGTGACCACCAGTGCGCCATCCGCGCCGACGGTCTTGGCATGGCGCACCTTCTCGATGGCGACGTCGGTCGAGGACGAGCCCGCACCTGCGATCACACGGATCCGTCCGGCGACGGCCGAAACCACGGATTCGACCACACGGGCGTGCTCTTCCGTCGTCAGGGTCGCGCTTTCGCCGGTGGTGCCCATCGGCACCACGCCGTGCACGCCGGCAGCGATCTGACGCTCGACCAGGGCGGTCAGCGCAGCGTTGTCCACCTTTCCGTCACGAAGAGGTGTGATCAAGGCGGTGATCACGCCCTTGAAAGTCGGGCCGGTCATGGGAACGATGGTCCTTGGCGTGGGCTTTAGCGAGTCTGCGGAAGATTTCGAACGTAAGGGGCGCCTCGTGCTGCCGCAACCGAGATGATGGGGTTAGGACAAACCATGCTGACATCGATCCTGGCCACGATCCTGGCTCTCAGCGCGCCTGCGCCCGAGGTGCTGGTCTCGAACCTGTCGTCAGTCAAATGGTTCTCGTCATCGAAATCGGGCGCCAATGCCCACGAGGTGCCCTATGGCGCCACCGCCCGCCTGCTCAACGAAGCCGAGGCGCGCCTGCTCAATCAGGCCCTCGAGGCCGCCCGCGCCCGCGACATCGAAAGGGCCCGCAGTATTGCCGCCGGCATAGCCCATCCCGTGGCCCGCAAACTGGTCGACTGGGCCCTGGTCGATACCTCTGCTGACCTGATGAGCTTCGCAGACCTTGCCCGCGCCCGAGCGACCTTTGCAGACTGGCCCCGTGCCGAAAGCCGCATCATGGCGGGCGAACGCGCCATTGCCCGCAGCGCCGCAAGCCCCGCCGAGGTGATTGCCTTTTTCGATGGCCACCCGCCGCTGACCATTGACGGCGCCATTGGCCTCGCCCTGGCGCTGGAGGCCTCCGGGCGTTCGGACGAGGCCCGCCCGATCATCCGCGACTGGTGGCGGAACCAGTCGTTCGACGCGGCCAACCAGACCCGAATCCTGTCGATCTGGCCGAACTGGATCGCGCCGGCCGATGACGAGGCGCGGCTGAACATGCTGCTGCTGGGTCCGCATGGCCCGGCCACCCGCGCCATGATCGACCGGGTCAGCCCCGAACAGCGCACGATCGCCCAGGCGGTCCTGGCCCTGCGCACCGCCTATGCGCCCGACGCCATCGTCGCCGGCCTGACCCCTGCCCAGGCGGGTCACCCCGCCGTCGTGCTGGAGCGGGTCCGCATCCTGCGCTCCCAGGGACGGCGGGGAGAAGGTTTTGCCCTGCTGGCGGGCCTGCCCGCAGCCCCGACGCATACCGAAGGGCAGAACACCCTGTGGAGCGAGCGGCGTAACTATTTCCTCGACGCGCTTGAAGTCCGGAACTGGCAGGCGGCCTATGATGCCATGGCCGGCCATGGCTTCCCCGGCGGCGAGCGTATGGTCGATGCCGAATTCTTCGCCGGCTGGGTCGCGCTGGTGAAGTTGAACGATCCCGCCCGGGCCGCCCGTCATTTCGAGTCCCTGCGCCAGATGTCCGGCACGCCGATCACCCAGGGGCGGGCGCTTTACTGGCTGGGACGGGCGACCGAGGCCATGGGCGACACGGCGACGGCGCAAAGCCACTATGCCGCCGGGGCCGTCCACATCCAGTCCTTCTATGGCCAGCTGGCGGCCGAAAAGGCGGGCCAGACGCGGATCATCCTGCCCGCCGACCCCGAGATCACGCCCGAGGCCCGCGCGGCCTTTGAGAGGAATGAGGTCGTTCAGGCAGCCCGAATGGTAGGCGAAGCCGGCGAAGCGGGGCTGCTCCGGGCCTTTGCCTACCATCTCGATGATACCTTGCCGGCGATCACTGACGTCGCCCAGCTTATGGATATGGTGCTGGGCTTCGGCGACCGCTTTGGCTCGATGATGGTCGGACGCGCCGCCAGCCAGCGCGGCTGGCTGATGCCAAACCGCCAGTATCCGATCCGCATCCCGCCCGAGGTCGCCGGCGCCGCCCCTCTTGCCTTTACCCTCGCCATCACCCGTCAGGAATCGAGCTTTGATCCCCGGGCGGTGTCGACCGCCGACGCCCGCGGCATGATGCAGTTCCTGCCCTCGACGGCCTCAGGCGTCGCCCGCCGTCTGGGCATGCCCTATTCGGCGGAACGCCTCTGGGACCCGGACTATAATATGACGCTGGGCAGCTATCACCTCGGCGAGTTGATGGTGGCCAATGGCGGGTCGATGATCCTGGCGGCTGTCGGCTACAACGCCGGACCGGCCCGCGCGCCGCAATGGGTTGCACGCTGTGGCGACCCGCGCGGCGGCATTGTCGACCCGGTGGACTTCATCGAGTGCACGCCCTTCACCGAGACGCGCAACTATATGATGCGGGTCATGGAGAATATGCAGATCTACAAGGCGCGACTCGGCGATGGCACAACCGAACTGACGCTGTCCCAGGATCTGGCGCGCGGTGGATCGGGCCCGACCCCCTATCTGTCGCTCACGAACTAGAGGCGGTTCAGCGCAAGCACCGGATCTTCGGCCCCGTCCAGCCAGCGTCCGGCCAGTCCAAACACCTCGGCCAGAATGGCATCGTCCAATGCCTGTGCGGGCGTTCCATCGGCGCGGACCTCACCCTGATGCATGACGATCACCCGGTCGGCGAAACGCGCTGCCAGCGTCAGGTCGTGCAGGCTGGCCACCACGGTCTGGCCCGCAGCCGCCCGCGCCTTCAGCCGCTCCAGCACCAGCAGCTGGCCCTCGGGATCAAGCCCGGCGACCGGCTCATCCGCGAGGATCAGCCCGGCCTCTGACGCGAGCACCCGCGCCAGCAGCACCCGGGCCCGCTCGCCCCCCGACAGTTCGGCCACGCCGCGGTCCGCCAGCGCCGCGGCCTCCACCTCCTCCAGCGCGGCCATGGCCCGCGCCCGCGCACCATCGGGCTCAAGGAACACAGCCCCCAGCGCCACGACCTCAATGGCCGGCAGATTCCAGGCGACGGTCCCGTCCTGTGGCAGGTAGGCCAGCGCCCTGGCCCGGTCGCGCGGACCAAGGGCTATGAGAGCCTTGCCGTTGACGGCGATGTGCGCGCTATCCGGCTTCAGCAGGCCGCAGACGGCCTGGATCAGACTGGTCTTGCCGGCCCCGTTCGGCCCCACCAGGGCGACCAGTTCACCCGGCATCACCGACAGGCTGACATCGCGCACGACGGGCCGCTTGCCGCGCGACAGGCTCAGGCCCTCGATCTGCAACCGGGGTGTAGAGCCCATACTCAGACTCTCCACGCACGGGCGGCGCGCCACGCGATCAGGGCGAACAGGGGCGCACCGACCAGAGCCGTGAACACCCCCAGCTTCAGCTCCTGATCCGTGGGGGTGATACGCGTCATCAGGTCTGCCACGACCAGGATCAGGCCACCCGCCAGCGCCGAAGGAATCAGGACGCGACCCGGGTCCGCGCGAACGGACGCGCGCACCAGATGCGGCGCCACAAGACCGACAAAGCCGATCACACCGGCGCTCGCGACGGCGGCCCCGGCGGCCAGACTGGCGGCAATCAGCGCCAGCACTCTCAGCCGGTCCAGCGGCAGGCCCAGCGTCCGGGCCGTTTCATCGCCGAGCGACAGGGCCTTCAGCCCCGGCGCGCTCAGCCCTGCGAGCACACCGGCAGGCACCAGCGCGGCGGACACCCACAACACATCGCCCCAGCCCCGGTTCTGCACCGACCCCAAAAGCCAGGCCATCACCTCCGCCGTCGCGATCGGCGAAGGCGACAGGTTGAAGATCAGGGCCGTGGCCGCCCCGGCAAAGCTGGACAGGGCCACCCCGAACAGGATCAGGGCTTCCGGCGCCCGGATGCGCGCCGCAAAGGCGACCAGCGCCGCCGCCCCTATGCCGGCCCCGGTCATGGCCGCGAGTTCCACCGCCCCGGTGACCATGCCGGCTCCCGCGACCAGCACCAGCGCGCCCCCCAGACTGGCCGTGGCCGACACGCCCAGCACGCCCGGCTCGGCCAGCGGATTGCGGAGCAGCCCCTGCATCAACGCCCCCGACAGGCCCAGCGCCGCACCCACCACCACGGCACAGACGGCGCGCGGGGCCCGCACCTGCCACAGGATCAGGCCCGGTCCGGAGCCGGGATCGCGAAAGGCCTGCAGATACTGCGCCCCGCTCAACCCGACCTCGCCCAGGGCCAGCGCGACGGTCAGGGCAACCGCCAGCGCCAGGGCCAGCATCAGATTGATCCGCGCGACCGTCATCGCACGTCCCGCAGGTCGGCCAATGACGGCACCGCCTCGGCCATGAACCAGGCCGGACAGGTCAGCATGGCGGCCGGCAGGCGGACATTCGGGCGATCTTCGGCAAGGCGCTTCACCAGCGGATGCCGCCCCGGACCACGCCGATCAGCGCGCGTCTGGTCATAAAAGCCGAGGACGAACCGCCCGGGCGGGTCCATGGCCAGTCGCTCCACCCGGACGGCGGCAAAGCCGGGACTCCGCGCGGCATTCTCGAGCCCGGCGGCCTTCAGGCTGGCATCGATCAGGGTTCCCGGGCCGCTCGTGAACCCTCCGGCCGTCAGATAGAGGGCGGTCCGAGGCCGCACCCCGTCCGGCGGTGCCGCGTCTTTTAGCGTCGCGCGCATGGTGCCGATCAGAGCCTGCCCCTCATCCCGACGGTCCAGAGCCTGCGCCACCCCGGCGATGCTTTGCTCGACCGAAGCGAAATCAGCGGCATCGGCAAGGGTCACAACCGTCACTCCCTGCCGCTCCAGCTGGGCCAGCAGCCGCGCATCCCCACCCCAGTAGCGCACGACGACATCGGGGGCCCAGGCCACCACCGTCTCCAGCGTCGGTCGCAGCATCCGGTGCCCGGCGGCCTCAGCACGCAGCCAGGAGTCCGGGTCATCCGCGCGCGGCGACAAGGCCAGCTCATGCCCCTCACCCAGCGCCAGCACGTACTGGTCCGCACACTGATCCAGCGACAGGACGCGCAGGGCGGCCCCCTCGGGCTCGCGGACGGATGACCCGCAGCCCGCCAGCAGCAGGACCGCGGCGAGGGCCGGGGCCGCCGCCTGCGTCACGCGCGGATCAGGCCGTCGAACACGGCGTCCAGCGTGGCCTTGACCAGCTGCTCGCGCTCAACCCAGTCGAAATAGGGCTTGGTGATCAGCAGGGAGACAACGCCGTGCCCTCCGGCCCAGATCACCTGGGCCGCCGTGCGGGGCGGGATGGCCAGACGCCCGGCGGCATCGACCTCGCGCACCACGGTCTCGAAGGCGCGGAACAGGCCGATCCCGACCTCCTGCGCCGCCGTCTGGGCGCCCTCGGCCTCCTGCGGCCGGGTCAGATAGATGAGGCGATAGGCATTGGGGTTGTCGAAGCCGAAGGCGATGTAGGACTCAATCAGCCGCCTGAGGCGCTGCTCGGGCGGCAGGTCGGCCTCCATGATCACCGCCTGGGCGCGCGTCAGGGCCTGGAAGGCTTCCTTGCAGATCTCGTGCAGGATAGCCGCCTTGTCCGGGAAATGCATGTACAGGGCCGTCGACGACAGGCCGACCGCATCGGCGATCTTGCGGATGGTCGCCCCCTCGTAGCCGTGATCGACAAAGATCCGCTCGGCGGCGGTCAGGATTTCCTCCCGCCGGAAATGCCCCTCGCCCTTCGGCTTTCGATTCGATCTCGAACGGGACGTTATCGCGGCCAATCCGGTTCTCCCTGACACTGGGCCCGAGCCTTAATGCCTCTTTTCCCCTGACGCCAGTTCGGCGCTTCTCTTGCCCACCCCGCCGACGCCCGGTAACCAATGATACGGGAGGGCAGATGGAGGATCTGACGGCAGAGACACGGGCTCCGCGTCACCCGGAGACGTTTGGACCCCCGGCGGGCCTGAGCGCGTCCCGCCGGTCACCGACCCTCGGCCAGGGGCTGGTTCTGGCTACGCTGACCGGCGGTCTCGTGGTCTGGGCGGTGCTGGCCGGCGCCAGCCTGCTTTTCACCCTGTCTATCGCCGTGCCCGGGGCATTTATGGTCTGTGCCCTCTGGCGGCTGGGCCTGATCGTCGCCTCACGCCGGCAACCCTTCACCTTGCGGCGGATGACCGACCTGCCCCGCTATACGGTGGTGGCAGCCCTGCACGACGAAGCCGAGGTCATGCCTCAGCTGGTCGCCAACCTTGCGGCCCTCGACTATCCGCCGGACCGGCTGGAGGGCTTTCTCGCCCTCGAAGCCCATGATCATGAAACGATCGAGGCGGCCTATGCGGCGGACCGTCCGGACTGGCTGTCAATCCTCGTGGTTCCCCCGGGGGAGCCCCGGACCAAGCCGCGCGCCCTCAATCATGCACTGGCCCGGGCATCCGGCCAGTTGATCACCGTCTACGACGCCGAGGACTCCCCTGACCCCCTTCAGCTCCGCGAGGCCGCCAGCCGTTTCGCAGACGACAGGGCGGGCACCCTTGCCTGTCTGCAGGCCCCGCTGCGCATCCGCCGACGCAACCCCGGGGCCGGGTCATCGCCCTTCCTCGATCGCCAGTTTGCCCTCGAATACGCGGCCCTGTTCGAGGTCGTCCTGCCGGGCATGACGCGGCTCGGTCTGCCCTTTCCCCTCGGCGGCACCAGCAACCATTTCCGCGTGGACATCCTGCGGCAGGTCGGGGGCTGGGATCCCTGGAACGTCACCGAAGACGCTGACCTGGGCTTTCGGCTTTGGCGCCACGGCTTTCGCCTCGGCGTGCTCAGCCGCCCAACCTGGGAAACGCCGCCGGGCGGCCTTCACAACTGGCTGCCGCAGAGGAACCGGTGGATGAAGGGGTTTATGCAGACCATCGGCGTGCACACCCGCGATCCGTTCGGGCTGGGCCCGCGCGGCATCCTCGCCCTGATCATGACCCTCGGGGTATCGCTGGCCTCGGCGTCCGTGCACGCCCCCTCGGTCACCTGGGTCGTCGCCTCGGTTCTTGTGGCCCTCAAGGCCGGCCTGTCCCCGTCGACGCCGGTCCCCGCCCTGCTGGTCCTGTTCGCGGGAGCCACCATGGCCTGGATCTCCGCCGGCGTGGGGGCAAGGCGGGCCGGAATTCCCTATGGTGTGGGCGACATCCTGCAAGCGCCGGCCTACTGGTCCTTGCTCAGCCTCGCCTTCGTCCATGCAGCGTGGCGGCTGGTGACCGAGCCGTTCGCCTGGGACAAGACCCGTCACCACCCCGATCCGGACCCGGCGGGCGACCCGACCGGCGGCGCCATGCTGGACGTGGACCCGTCGGTGCGCTTAAGCAGCCCCCATGGCCCCGAGACTGTCCGCACACCCTGATGTCCTGATGACGCGCGACTGGGCCGACTATGCCCTCGTCGACTCCGGTCACGGCCGCAAGCTGGAGCGCTACGGCCGCCACACGGTCGTCCGGCCCGAGCCCCAGTGCGTATGGGAGCCGCGCGATGCCTCTGCCTTTGACCGCGCCGACGCCGTGTTCGATCCGCAGGACGAGGACGACGATGGCCGCTGGCGCTTTGCCGGAAGGCCGGTCGAGGCCTTTCCGCTCGGCTGGGGGGGCGTTCGGTTCACCGCCCGTTTCACGCCGTTCCGACACCTCGCCTTCTTTCCGGAGCAGGCGGCCAACTGGGAATGGCTGGACCAGCGGATCCGCGCCCGCACGCGGCCGACCCGCATCCTGAACCTGTTCGGCTATACGGGCGTCGCCTCGCTGGTCTGCTCGGCCGCCGGGGCCGAAGTGACCCACGTCGATGCCTCGAAGAAGTCCGTCGCCTGGGCGCGCGAGAATGCCGAGCTGTCGGGTCTTGCCGACCGGCCGATCCGCTGGATCGTCGAGGACGCCCGGCGTTATGTCGCCCGCGAGCGCAAGCGCGGCTCGCTCTATGACGGCATTATCCTCGACCCCCCCAAATACGGACGCGGCCCGACCGGCGAGGTCTGGCGCCTGTTCGAGGATCTGCCCGGCCTGCTG
>CAYNDG010000015.1:0-14564 GCA_964395805.1 uncultured Brevundimonas sp. | reverse complement strand
TGTGGTCGTCCTGGACGTCGATTCCGCCAAGCGCCGCATCTCGCTGGGTCTGAAGCAGGCCCAGGACAATCCGTGGGATGCCTTCGTCGCCAACCACCCGATCGGCTCGACCGTCGAGGGCGAAGTCAAGAACGCTACCGAATTCGGTCTGTTCATCGGCCTCGACAACGACATCGACGGCATGGTTCACCTGTCGGACCTCGACTGGAACGTCTCGGGCGAGGAAGCCATCCAGCGCTACCGCAAGGGCGAGATGGTCAAGGCCAAGGTGCTGGACGTTGACGTCGAGAAGGAACGCGTCTCGCTGGGCATCAAGCAGCTGGGCGGCGATCCGATCGGCGACGGCGACACCTTCAAGAAGGGTCAGCAGGTCACCGTCACCGTGACGGCGATCGAGACCGGCGGCATCGAGGTCAAGTTCGGCGAGGATGACGCGCCGGTCAGCGCCTTCATTCGCAAGTCGGACCTG
Organism: uncultured Brevundimonas sp.; assembly: GCA_964395805.1. Classification (GTDB taxonomy): domain Bacteria; phylum Pseudomonadota; class Alphaproteobacteria; order Caulobacterales; family Caulobacteraceae; genus Brevundimonas. The sequence goes on along the minus strand of CAYNDG010000015.1, from coordinate 14,095 downwards.
TCGCGCGACCGTGCCGAGCAGCGCCCCGAGCGGTTCGCCGTGGGCGACCGCGTCGACGCCATGATCACCGCCATCGACAAGGCGTCGCGCCGGATCTCGGTGTCGGTCAAGGCGCTCGAGATGAAGGACGAGCAGGAAGCCATCGAACAGTTCGGGTCGTCGGACTCGGGCGCCTCGCTGGGCGACATCCTGGGTGCGGCCCTGCGCGAAAAGGGCGCCGCCAAGGAGTAAAAGCATCGATTTCGATGCAAATCGGGGCGGTCGGAGCGATCCGGCCGCCCTTTTTTGTCCTCCGGAGCCCCAATTTGTGCCCGGAAGCGTACATTATGGCTGTTAATGATGCTTAATATCCGTCTTTCCCCTTTATTCTCGCGTGGGGCGAGGTCTAGGGTGGACGCCGTTGCCGGGGGGCTGGCACGCAGGCGCGATCCGGGGCGCACCATTGTACGCCTCCGTCGCACGGGAAGGGGCTGAGATGATCAAGTCGGAGCTGATCGACAAGTTGGCGATCGAGAACCCGCACCTCACCCAGGCCGAGGTCGAGCGCCTGGTCAATGTCGTCCTCGGCCAGATGGTCGAGACCCTGTCCGAAGGCGGGCGGGTCGAAATCCGCGGCTTCGGCGCCTTTTCGGTGCGCCATCGGCCGGCCCGGCAGGGCAGAAACCCGAGGACCGGTGAAACCGTCGACGTGCCCGCCAAGGCCGTGCCCTTCTTCAAGAGCGGCAAGGAACTGCGCGAGCGGCTGAACGCCTCGGACTGAGCCGGCCGTGTCGCCCGACTGGCGGATCGTCCCGGCTGACTTCGGCGATGCCCGGCTGCGGGCCCTTCTGGCCCTGCATCTTGAAGGCATGCATCGCTACACCCCGGCCTGCGGCGTCCACGCCCTGGACCTGACCGGTCTGCAGGCTCCCGGCGTGACCTTGTACACCCTGTGGGAGGGCGAGGCCCTGCTCGGCATGGGCGCCCTGCGTCTGCACCCCGACCGGGTGGGCGAGATCAAGTCCATGCGCACCCATCCCGACCATCTGGGCCGGGGCGTCGGCCGGATCCTGCTGGAACATCTGATCGCGGGGGCCCGCGCGGCCGGCTGTCGCCGGATCAGTCTTGAGACCGGGTCCGGCCCGGCCTTTCAGGCCGCCCTGAACCTTTACGCCAGCCACGGATTCAAAAAGGGCGAGTCATTCGGCGACTACACGGCCAGTGACTTCAATCATTTCTATCATCTGGATCTGCAGGCGGCCTGAGTGCCGCGCCGGACCGAATTGCGGAGAGTGACATGGGGCTGTTTCAGGAATTTCGGGAGTTCGCGGTTCGCGGCAATGTCGTCGATCTGGCGGTCGGCATCATCATCGGTGCGGCCTTTAACGGCATCGTCAAAAGCCTCGTCGACCAGGTCGTCATGCCGCCCATCGGTCTGGTCACGGGTGGTCTCGACTTCTCCGAACTGAAATGGGTGCTGAAGCCCGAGGACCCCACGACCGAAGCCATCGAGGAGGTCGCCATCCAGTACGGGGCCTTTGCCAATACGGTCGTGCAGTTCCTGATCGTCGCCTTTGTCGTCTTCCTGCTGGTCAAGGGCATCAACAACATGCGCCGCAAACAGGCCGAGGAGCCCCAGGCCGTTCCGCCCGCCCCGACCCCCAGCGAGGCCCTGCTGACCGAGATCCGCGACCTGCTGAAGACAAAGGGCTGATGTCGGACAGGGGGCGGCGGCTGCGACGGTCGCCGCCGAAATCTCTCGCCTTTTCAACACCTCCGCCGACTCCCGGACCGTTCTGACCGACCAGGTCCCGGCCACGTCCATACTGTCCGGTTGCCAAACCCCCCGGACCGCCTCGACGTGATTTCAGACCATTCAGACCATTCAGACGGTGTTTATTCCTTCCCCGATGGGGAGGACTCATTTCAGACCATTCAGACTATTCAGACGGTATTTTTGCCCCCGCCTCCGGACGATTTCAGACCATTCAGACGGTTCAGACGGTGATTTCGGGCGGGGCACTCGCCCGGCGTCCACACGCCAGTAACCTTAGGCCTTGTCCGGGTTTGAGGATCGTGATCGAAATGCGCCTTCGTGCGCCGAGTGGGGCGCCGCTTGAGGGAGAAGGCCGTTGAGCACGACGGACAATGGGGCAGCGGTTTCAGCCAGTCCCCGAAAGACATTTCTGGGACACCCGCGAGGGCTCGTAGTCCTGTTCTTCACCGAGATGTGGGAGCGGTTCTCGTTCTACGGCATGCGAGCCATGCTGACGCTCTATCTGATCCAGCATTTTCTGTTTGGTCCGGTCGAGTCGCAGGGCATCTATGCCGCCTATGGCGCGCTGGTCTATCTGCTGCCGGTCGTGGGCGGCCTGATTGCCGACAAATATCTGGGCTCGCGTAAGGCCGTGATCATCGGTGCGGTGCTGCTGGTTGCCGGTCACTTCACCATGGCCTTCGAGGGCACCGGCGGGCGTGAGTTCATCACCATCGGCGGTACGGAGTATGCGGTCGAGGTCGAGGGCCGGAACACGGATCGTCAGCTCTATGCCGTGACCGATGCGGGTCGCGTGCCGATCGCCATCACGCCCGAAGGGGTCAATGTGGTCGATGCGGCCGGGCAGCCGGCGGGCTCGGGCGCGACGGCCGCAACGGCGGCCGCCTTCCCGTCCACGACCGCTGCGGACGGCTATACAACGCGGACGGTGCGTGACCCGTCCGGCGAAATGACCCTGTTCCTGGCGCTGTCCCTGATCATCGTCGGCGTCGGCTTCCTGAAGGCCAACATCTCGACCGTCGTCGGCCATCTGTACGAGGAAAACGATCCCCGTCGCGACGGTGGCTTTACCCTGTTCTACGTCGGCATCAACCTCGGTTCTGTGCTGGCCACGGGCCTGTGTTCCTACCTTGGCTTCACCTATGGCTGGGCTTACGGGTTCGGTCTGGCGGGCTTCGGCATGTTGCTGGGTCTGATGACCTTCCTGCTGGGCCAGTCCTGGCTGGAAGGCCGCGGTGGTCCGCCCAATCCCGAGAAACTGGCGGGGACCAAGGTTCTCGGTATTCCGCTTGAGGCCACCTTCTGGATCCTCGGCCTTGTCGCCGTGTTCCCGGTGTGGCTGCTCATGCAGCGCCACGAGCTCATCTCGACGGCCCTGCCCTGGCTGGCCGGGGTCATCTTCGCCGTGGTCGTCGGCTACACGGTGATCAAGCTGAAGGGGGCCGAACGCGCCCGGATGCTGGTCGCCCAGGTGCTGATCTTCTTCTCGGTGCTGTTCTGGGCCCTGTTTGAACAGGCGGGCTCGTCCCTCACCCTGTTCGCGGATCAGTCGACGGACATGCCAGCCTGGTTCAATGCCGGCTACACCCAGATGTTCAACCCGGGCATCATCGTGATCTTCGGCCCGATCTTTGCGGCGCTGTGGGTCTGGCTGGCCAAGCGCAACCGGGAGCCTTCGACCCCGGTCAAATTCTCCTTCGGCCTGATGTTCGTCGGTCTCGGCTTCCTGGTTCTGGCCTGGGCCGCAGCGACGCAGGGCGGGGTCGATTTCCGCGTCCCGCTGTTCTTCCTGTTCCTGACCTACTTCTTCCACACCATGGGCGAGCTCTGCCTGTCGCCCGTGGGCCTGTCGATGATCACCAAGCTGTCGGTGGATCGTCTGGTCGGCATGATGATGGGGGTCTGGTTCCTGTCCAGCTCGGTGGCGCACATCGCCGCCGGCGTGATCGCCCAGGCCACCGCGACCGATACCGTCGCGGGCGTGGTCACCAATCCGGCTCTGGCGCTTCAGACCTATGGGTCCATCTTCGGCACCATCGGCTGGACCGGTGTCGGCGTCGGCGTGGCCCTGCTGGTCATCTCGCCCATCCTCAAGAAGGGCATGGCCGGCATCCGCTAGGCGCGCGACCCTCCCGGGCAGGAAGGGGGCGGGGCCGTTTGGCTCCGCCCCTTTTCTGTGGGCCGCCTCAGATCGTCTTGCGGATCTGCAGGAACAGGAATGATCCACGGCTCTGGGTGTAGGTCTCGCGCAGGGACAGGGGCGCGGCGTCGCGCGGCCCGCCATGGATGTCCCGGCGCCGCCGTTGCTCGGCGTCGGTCAGGTTGCTGACATCGACCCGCACGCTCAGCTCCCGCGACGGGCGCCATTGCACATAGGCCCCGAAATAGGGCTCGGACTCGGTGTAGCGCAGCTCCCGGACGCGGAAGCGGGTCCCTGCATCCAGATCGCAGCCGTGATCCAGTCCCCACGCCCATTGTCCGCCGTCGAGGTCCTGATCGAAGGCGAGGCCGCACCCAAATCCGTCATCCCCGGAGAAGCGCCGCGCTTCGCCCGTCAGCGGGTCGGTGACCTCGCTCTCGCGCGTAACGGCCCTGGCCTGCAGCCGTCCGCCGGCTATGCCCAGCCGGTCCATCGGCAGGGTCACCTGCACCTCGAACTCGGTCTGGCTGGCGTCGCCGACGTTGCCCAGAGCCTCAAAGCCCCCGATCAGCGGAATGACGTCGATATAGTCCTCGTAGCGCGTGTGTGTGAGCCGCGCCGTGAATACCCCTTCATCCCAGAAGCGCCGCTCGTATACGACCTCGACCGGATTGGACTTGAAGGGCTCCAGGTCGGCATTGCCGGCCTCAACCTGTCCGAGGTCGACCTCGGCTGAGGCGGCGAAATCGCCGAAGTCCAGCTGGCTGACCCTCCGCTCGGCCCGGAACCGGAACTGGTGGTTCGGCATCGGCGTCCAGGTGACCAGAAGGCGGGGCTTGGGATAGACAAAGGACCTCGACGTGTCGGTGTCGCCGGACTGGCTGATCTCCGAGACCTCGACCCTCAACCCCGCCTCGACCGTCAGGTTCGACGCCGGGCGCCAGGTGACCTGACCCGAGACCTCGCCTCTCAGTTCCTCGACCAGCACCGCCGCTCCGGGCAGTGCCACCGGGACACCGTTCTCCTCAAATGTCGTCTCGGTGTCGAGGAAGTTGTAGGCGATCTCGGCCCCGCTCTCGAAGGCCCACCGGTCATCGCGCCGATAGCGCACGACGCCTCGACCGATTGTTTCGCCGGAGGTTGCCTCTCCGGTGAACAGACCGGTCCGGCCCGTGCGGACAAAGCCTGACTCGACCGTTTCCACTTCCAGACGCTGCAGGGCGGTCAGTTCCAGCTCCGTCCCGACGCCGAGCGGCCGTATCCAGCTGGCGCCCAGTTCACCGTCCAGTTCCTCTTCGGACTCGTAGCTGAAGTCGTCATCTCCTGTCCCCGCCAGGATGAAGACGTCCTGCTCCTGGTCGCTGCTGGACCACGAGGCCACGGCGTTGATCCGCAGCAAGCCGTCCGCCCATGGCCTCTGGATTGCACCGGACGCCCGCACGTTGCGGTATCGGTCCCGGGAATCGATTTCAGCATCCTGGATCAGCGTGCCTGAAGGGGTGAACCGTTGGCGTCGACCCTGGTTGGTCGCCCCCGTGCGGTCGGCGGTCGCGCTGAACGCCCCCTCGATCTGATGGTCCCCGGCCCGCCGTGAATACTCGGCGCGAAGGATCGGGCCGAGGTAGCCATCCTCATAGACATAGGTGTCGAAGCCGATGACCCGCTCGACGGTCACACTGGTCCTGAGGACCACGTTGGCGACCACGCTGCGACCCTGCATGTCGATGCCGGGGGCGCCGCCGCGGATCAGCTCGATGCGTTCGATGCTGTCGACCGAGATGCGGCTGAGCAGATTTCCCAGTCCCTCGCTCTTGGTCGAGGGATGGCGACCGTCGATCAACACATTACCGGCCGTGCCGGCCAGGCCGCGCGTGCCGGAACTGCCGCCCGACAGGGCAAAGCCCGGCAGGCGCTGGACCATGTCCAGAGCGGTCCGGGGTCGGGTGTCGGCAAAGAAGACGGGATCGAAGATCAGAACGCCAGGGCGTTCGGCATCCTGACGCGCCTCCATGCCCGCTCCGGCGGCTTCTTGTGCCAGAGCGGGCGAGGCCAGGCCCAGCCACAGGGAAGCCACTGCGGTGCTCGCCAGCCAGACGGTTCGTGTCATGTCGCCTCCCGTTGATCCGGCCACCCATAACGCCCGAACCGTCAATCGCCAGTTACAAGACGGACAGGTGGCCGGATCGCGGGGGATCAGAACGTCTTGCGCAGCCGGATCTGGAAGAAGGTCCGCGGATCGATCTCGCGCCGCTCGATGAAGGCGATGGGACGCAGCGCTGTGCGATCCGCATACACCGTCCGCTCGGTATCGAACTGGTCCCACAGATTGACCTGGGCGCGGATCGACAGGCTGTCGGTCGGCTTGTACTCGGCCGCGAGTTCGAAATAGTCGCCGCCCTTCCAGGCGAAGGTCTGGTCCGGGTCATAGGTGGTCCGGCCCAGTACGGGGATCCACGCGACGCTCCAGTTGATGCGCCAGGTGGTGATGTCCTGCGCGAAGGAGATCGTCGGTTGACGGGCCCGCACGCCCGAGATCGGTCGTTTCTCGCCCGTGGTCGGATCGGTGACCTCCGTGCTGTTCCAGTCATTGCGGAAGCGCAGTCGACCGCCGCTGATGCCGGCCTTGTCGGTCGGGATGACGATGTTGACCGACAGCTGATCCAGGGTGCCGTCGCCGATATTGCCGACCGCCGACAGACCCCCTTGCAGCGGGATCCGGTCGATGACGTTGCCGATCTCGTCGTGGCGCAGGCCGACGCTGACGATGCCGTCTCCCCAGAAGCGGCGTTCGAATGTGAGCTCGCTGATCCAGCGATCCTCGGGTTCCAGATCCGCATTGCCGCCCAGCACATTCTGGTTGTCCAGTTCGGCGCTGGCGGCAAAGTCGCCAAAATCGAGCTGGCCGACCTCGCGTTCGATGCGGGCGCGGACCTGGGTATCGGCCATCGGCGTCCAGCTCAGCTGCACGCGAGGCTTGGCGAAGAAGAAGGACTTTTCCTGTTCGGCATCGCCCGACTGACTGATGGTCGAGGACTCCAGCCGCAGGCCGCTTTCCAGCGACAGGCTGGGCGAGATGCGCCAGGTGCCCTTGCCGAACAGTTCGCCGCGCGTCTCCTCGACCACGACCGAGGCCGAGGGCAGGACGACGGGCGTGCCGCCGACCGAGAAGGCCTGTTCGGTGTCGAGGCGGTTATAGGCAATCTCGCCACCGGCTTCGAAGGTCAGGGCCTCGGACCGCTCAAACCGGATCAGGCTGCGGGCGATTGTCTCCGAGGCGTCGCCGACAGATTCGAACCGCTGCTCCGGCTCCGGGCCCCCGCCCATGTCGGCATTGTAGGTGGAGACCGAATCGAAATCCGAGAACTCGTGGATAAAGCGCGTCTCCAGCGACAGTCGGGGCCCCAGCGGGCGGGTGTAGACGATGCCGACCTCGCCCGAACTGCCGTCGTTGTCATAGCGGCTTTCACGTCGGGTTCCGGTGCCCGTGAACCGGTCGACGCTGTGCCAGTCATTCACGCCATAGCGAGCCGTCAGGTCGATCTTTCCGCCCAGTGCAGGGGTCGCATAGTTGCCCCGGATGCCGGTCCCGCCGCCGTAGCCGTCGTTGTAGAAATCCTCCTGACGCAGCAGGGTGCCGTCAGCGGCGCGCCGCGTGGACGGACCCACACCGTTGGAATCGCTCATGCCGATGCCGTCCGACAGGGTGAAGCCCCAAGTCCGGTCACCGTCGCGGGCCGTGAACTGGTAGGATCCACCGTAAACATCCGTGCCGCCGTCGAAGAAGGTGGCATGGGCGCTGACCACAGTCTGGCGACTGCTTTCATTCTTCAGAATGACGTTCACGACAACGGCATAGCCCTGCATATCAATGCCGGGCGCGCCCCCGCGGATCAGTTCGATCCGCTCGACCTGGGAAACCAGGGTGCGCGACAGGACGGATGATCCGGTATCGTTCTTGGAGGCCGGGCGTGCCCCGTTGATCAGGATATTGCCGACCGCGCCTTCAAAGCCTCGACCACCGTCGCCGTCGCTCACCGAAAATCCGGGAACCCGCTGCACCATGTCGAGCGCCGTATTGGGGTTCTGGCCGGCGAAGAAGTCGGGCGTGAAGATCAGGATGCCCTGATCCGTGGAACGGGCACTGGCCGTGCCGGCACCCAAAGCATCCTGCGCCACCGCATGAGACCCAAGGGCCATGGCGATGGCGGCAGCGGTGGTGGTGATCATCAGTGTTTTACGCGTCATGAATATTCCCCTCGTCTGTGAAGGGAGGTGTCGTCTTTCAAGTTGACGTGAGCCAGTTACAAGTTCGATAAGTAGATTAAATCGCTTTCATGACAGGCAATACATCATGTTACTTGACCGTAATGTATGGGGCCGCAGGGTGGCGCGGGCGTCTCGGGCCCTGATCGCCGTCGTGGCTTCGATCGCGCTGGAGCCATCTGTTGCCGTGGCCCAGGAGATCGATGCCACGGTCGACGAGATCATCGTCACCGCCCGACGCTCGGGGGCTCCGATGTGGGAAGTGACGCGCGGCGGCTCGACCATCCTGCTGGTCGGGGCAATCCAGGCTGTCCCCGCCGGTGTCGAGTGGCGCCCCGATGCCCTGGAGCAGGCGACCCGCCAGGCCCAACGGGTCTATTTTCCCCAGCGGATTGCAGCCTCTCCTGCAGACCTGTTTCGGGTCATCTGGCGGTCGCGCACCCTGACGCGCATGCCCGAGGGGCGGACGACAGCGGATTATCTGTCGCCGGACTGGCAAGCCCGGCTTGATGCGCTCGAGGCCGCCTTTGGCGAGGACTGGTCGCGCGACAGCTTTCTGATCGTCAGCAGCGAACTGCTCTCGGATCGGCTGGGCCTGCGCGATCGCGGCAATCAGGAGGTCGGCGAGGTGGTGCGTCGCGCCGCGCGGCGCGCGCGGGTGCCGGTCACCTCCATCGGCAGCGTTCGGGGCGACGCAGTGATTGACGACCTGCTGAACCGTTCTCCCGAATCCTGGGTGCCTTGCATTGAAGCCAGTATCGCCGCCACCGAAGCCGGTCGCCCGGCGGTCGAGGCCAGGGGCCTGGCCTGGATCCGCTTCGATGTGCCAGCCGTGATGGGATCGCCGATCGAAGTGGCGATGTCCCAATGCTGGCCCTGGAGTGACCCGACGCTGGGCACCCTGCTGCGCGGCCAGTGGATCAGCGCCGTGGAAGGGGCCATGCGGCAGCCCGGAGTGACGCTCGCGGTTGCGCCGCTTCGCGTGCTGGCCGAGCCGGGCGGTGTGCTGGATGATCTGGAACGGCGCGGCTACGAGATCATCGGGCCCGACTGGCGGGCGGATCAGGCCGGCGACTAGAGGGCAGTCCCGCCCACCGTCAGGCCGCCGATCTTCAGGCTGGGCTGGCCGATGCCGACCGGCACGCCCTGACCGGCTTTGCCGCAGACGCCGACGCCGGGGTCGAAGGCGAAGTCATCCCCGATCATGGTGATGTTGGTCAGGGCCGTGGCCCCGTCGCCGATGAGGGTCGCACCGCGCACCGGGGCCGTGATCTTCCCGTCCTCGATCAGATAGGCTTCGGTGCACTGGAAGACGAACTTCCCGTTGGTGATGTCGACCTGCCCGCCACCGAAGTTCGCGGCATAGAGGCCGCGCTTCGTTGACGCGATCATGTCGGCGCGGCTGTCCCGGCCGCCTTCCATGAAGGTGTTGGTCATGCGCGGCATGGGCGGGTGGGCAAAGGACTGGCGGCGGGCATTGCCGGTCGCCCGGGCCCCCAGCTTCCGTGCGCTCAGCCTGTCGTGCATCAGCCCGACCATGATGCCGTCCTCGATCAGCACGGTCCGCGAGGTGGGCGTGCCTTCGTCATCGACGGTCAGTGAGCCGCGACGCCCGGCAATGGAGCCGTCATCGACCACGGTCACCCCGGGCGCGGCCACCCGCTTGCCCATCATGCCGGAAAAGACGGAGCTGCCCTTGCGATGAAAGTCGCCTTCGAACCCGTGGCCGACCGCTTCGTGCAGCAAGACGCCGGGCCAGCCGGCCCCCAGCACCACATCCATTTCGCCAGCCGGGCAGTCGACCGCCTCGAGGTTCACGAGAGCCTGACGCAGGGCTTCGTCCACCTGGGCCTGCCAGTGTGCGGGGGCGATCCAGGCGTCGAAGCCCGCGCGGCCCCCGGCGCCGGCGGAGGCGCTTTCGCGGCGCCCGTTCTGCTCGACCGTAACGGAGACGTTCAGCCGGACCAGCGGGCGGATATCGCGCACGCCGCGCCCGTCGGCCCGCAGGATCTCAATGTCGCGATGCTCGCCCGCCATCGACACAGAGACCTGAACCACACGCGGGTCACGGGCCCGCGCCCAGGCGTCGATTTCGGAGAGGAGGGCGATCTTGTCGGAGAAGGGGGGCGAGGCCAGCGGGTCGACCGGGGCATAGAGCTGCCGGTTGGTGGCCTGAGGGGCTTCCGCCGGGATTCCGCTTCGCCCCCGGGTCGCCAGAGCGGCCGTATCGGCAGCCCGCCGGACCGAGGCCTCGTCGACGAGGCTGGAGTGGGCATAGCCGGCCGTCTCGTCTGAAACGACCCGGAGGCCGAAGCCCTCATGCGCATCATAGGACGCGGCCTTCAGTCGTCCGTCGTCGAAGACCAGCGACTCGGTCTCGGCCCGCTCCAGAAACAGTTCGCCGTCATCCGCACCGCCCATGGCACCGGCGAGGATGGAGCGCGCGGCTTCGGGCGTCAGGTCAGCAGCCTCCAGCAGGGAGGGGGAGGGGGCGGGAACGGAAGACTGGGTCATGCCCCTATCTAGGCACGCCGCACGCCTGCGTCACCCGTCAGGTCCTCTCAGGGCTGACGAATGTCGCCCGATCCCGAGATCCGGCTGTCAAGGCTCTCGGGGCGGCGGGTCAGGGTGACGTCGCCCGATCCGGAGATGGCGACGGCCGCGCGGCCCGTGGGCCCCAGCCGCGCCTCGCCGGAGCCCGAGATGGTGACGTCGGCGTCCGCCAGCTGAAGAGCGTTCAGATCGACCTCGCCCGAGCCGGATATGTCGAGGGTCAGGGCACGGGTACGGCCTTCCGCCTCGATTTCACCCGATCCCGAAATGCCCAGATCCATCTGGTCCTGATCATAGGCGCGGATGTCCAGATGGCCCGAGCCCTCGACGCGAAAGCGCGTCACCGAAGGAGCGGTCACCACCACGCGCAACCGGTCCCGGGGGCTCCACCCGCGGAGCCCGCCGTCGTCCCAGCTGACGAAGACCTGCTCTTCGCCCTCTTTCAGGGTGATCCGACCGCCTGTTACCTCGACGCGGTCGACCAGCGCCTCGGGTCCGGTAACGGTCACGCCCGCTGCTCGGCCCTGGACGTATTCGACCCGACCGCCGAAATCGAGCACCAGGCTCTCGCTACCATCCCAGGCAAGGGTTCGAGTGACCTCCGGGCCGGCATTGTGCGCGTCACCATTGCTGACCCGCTCGAAGCGGATGGGATGGCCGTCGCGATCGAGGATCGTCCAGGACCAGCCGTGGGCGGCCAGATCGCGTCCGCCGAGGGCGAAGGCTCCGCCGAGGCAGACGAGGGTCAGAACCAGCCCGGCGGCGGCAATGATCAGGGATGTACGGATCATGATGTTTCTCCGGGGGATGGGGTCAGGCGACCTGCGGTTCAAGCGCGGGCTTGAGCAGGCGGTAGTGGAGACGGGCGAACCAGACGACGCCGTTGACCAGCCAGATGGTCAGCACGGTCAGAAGGGCGGCGCCCGTGACGGCGGCGGCCATCAGTCCCAGTCCCGCGAGGATCGCGGCCAGCGGACCGCCGGGGGCGCCGGCGATCGGTCCCACCACCATGACGATGACACCCGCAATGAAAATGCCCAGTGCCGCAGCATAGCCGCCGAGGATGACCCCGATCAGGCTCATCAGCAGCGGAAGCAGGAACAGGATGTCGATCGCGCCCAGTCCGAGCACAGCCAGAATGGCTGCGGTTGCAGACGACGGGTTCTGTTCCTGGTGCCAGCGACGGATGCCGGCCTCTGCTTTCAGCTCGCGGGCCAGCCGGTCCGGATTGCCCAGCGCCTCGGCGACCTCGGCTTCGCTGCGACCTTCGGCGATGCCATCATCGAAATGAGCCTCGTAGTCATTGAGGACTTCGGCGGCGGCGCTGGTCGGCATGCCGACCAGGCCCTTCCTGAGCCGGGACATGAATTCAACGCGTGTCATCAGGCAACTCCCCCCTCTTGGGTGTCTGTGGTGGCCGGCGCCGGCGTGGTCGCTCCCGCGATCAGGTCATCGACGGCCCTGGCAAAACGGCGCCATTCGCGGCCCTGATCCTCCAGGGCGCGGCGACCGGCATCGGTCAGACGATAGTATTTCCGCGAAGGCCCGGCGGGTGATTCGACGAGGTAGGTCTCGACCCATCCATCCGTCTGCATACGGCGCATCAGGGGATAGATGGTGCCTTCACCCATATCGATCGCGTCGGACAGGCGGCTGGCAATCTCATAGGCATAGCTGTCCTCACGGGCGAGGAGGGCCAGGACGCACAGGCCCAGCACCCCCTTCTTCAGCTGTATTTCAATCGGCTCGGGCAAATCGGCCTCCTTTTGCAGGCCATTCGCTATCGCAAGCTAGCAGCTCATGCAAGGTAGCTTGCGAAACATGACGGCGATTTAATTTCCGGGTGCGGCGACATGGAGCGCCTTTGATGCGTCGCCATCGCTTGGCAAGCGCGAAACGGGGGGATAAGGACCGGCCATCACTCTACGCCCGTGGGGCCGGGTGCGTCTGCGATCCATTCGCAGATCGCTCGTAGGAAAGACTGAGATGAGGACGTCTGCGATGGCATCGGGCATTCGCGCCCTTAAGGCAGCCACGGCGGCAATGGCCGCTTCAATCGGCGCCATGATCATGGTTGGGATGTCGGCCGTGCCGGCGTTCGCCCAGGACCTTTTGGGGCAACCCACTCCGGGCGCGCGCGGCATCGCTCTGCAGCCGGCCGCGTCGCAGCTGAAGCACGACGCGATCTGGTTCCATGATGTGATCCTGCTGCCCATCATCACGGTGATCACCCTGTTCGTGCTGGCCCTGCTCATCTGGGTGGTCGTGCGCTACAACAAGAAGGCCAATCCGGTTCCGGCCAAGTGGAGCCACAACACGCTGATCGAGGTGATCTGGACGGTCGTTCCTGTCCTCATCCTGATGCTGATTGCCGTGTTCTCGTTCCGGCTCCTCTACAAATATGAAGCGATGCCTGAGCCTGACCTGACGGTGAAGGTCACGGGCAACCAGTGGAACTGGGGCTACGAGTATCCGGACCAGGGTGTTCCGGAGTTCATTTCCAACATGCTGCCCGAGGATGAGGCCGCGGCCCGCAACGTCCCGTATCGGCTGGCGGCGGACCAGGCCATGGTGGTGCCGGTCGGCAAGACGGTGCGTCTGTTGATCACCGCTTCCGACGTGATCCACTCGGTGGCCCTGCCGGCCTTTGGCCTGAAGACCGACGCCATTCCCGGCCGTACCAATGAGACCTGGTTCAATGCCGAGCGCACCGGCGTCTACTACGGCCAGTGTTCGGAACTGTGCGGTGTCGACCACGCCTTCATGCCGATCGAGATCCGAGTGGTGACCGAGGCTGAATTTGCTGCATGGGTCGCCTCGAAGGGCGGGTCCATGACGGCCGCCGCCGATGCAGAGGCGGCAGCTGCCGCTGCGGCGGCCCCGCCCGCCGCGAGTGCAGAACCGGCGCCCGGCACCGCTTCCACTGAACCGGCGGCCGCCGCCGCCGCCGCCCAATAAGTCACGCGAGAGCCCGAAACGACCATGGCCACCGCACACGCCGCACACGACGACCACGATCACAAGCCCGGGTTTTTCACCCGCTGGTTCCTGTCGACCAACCACAAGGACATCGGCACCCTCTACCTTTTGTTCGCCATTATGGCGGGCATCGTCGGGGGCGCCCTGTCCGGTCTGATCCGCTGGGAACTGGCCGAGCCGGGCATGCAGGTGTTCATCCCGGGCGGCCTGGTCGAGCAGCTGGGCCTCGTTGAGGCGTCCAAGCACGGCTACAACGTCACGGTCACGGCCCACGCCCTGATCATGATCTTCTTCATGGTCATGCCGGCGATGATCGGCGGCTTCGGCAACTGGTTCGTGCCGCTGATGATCGGCGCGCCGGACATGGCCTTCCCGCGCATGAACAACATCTCGTTCTGGCTGCT